>DATBFI010000589.1:0-6985 GCA_036558585.1 Chitinophagaceae bacterium | reverse complement strand
CAATTAACATCGGGAATTTATCAGTATTCACTTATTGCGAATGGTAAATTACTTGATACAAAGAAGATGATTTTGACAAAATAATATTTTATATAATCCTGTACCACATTGTTTCTATCTTATCGTGGCAATGTTAATGGCACTTCTCAAAAAATACTTCTACCAGGTTTTCAAAAATCCAGGACTAATAAATACATGTGCGAAAAACCATAACAGATAGTCACTCAATTTCATTCTATAAAAAATTAATTTATGAAAAGCAAACTTTTACAGTTTAGTGCTACTTCCTTGTTAGCAATGATGGCACTTACAGCAAGTTCCCAAACAAGCTGGTTGATTACTGGTAACACTGCAAGTACTACAAATTTTATTGGTACAAAAAATAATCAGCCACTGATATTTAAAACCAATAATATTGAGCGAATGCGCCTTACAAAAAATGGCCAGTTAGGGATTGGGATAATTAATCCAACTTCTCCACTACAAATTCAAAACCAGAATGCTGATATTGGCATATCCGTTATTAATCCTACTCTCAATATACAAGATGACCGTATAGGGCTATTTTCTTCTTCTCTTATCGCACCTGGCTACGGCTATGGTATCTATGTATATGGAGGGTACACAGGAGCTCGTGTAGAGGCAGACGCCGGAAATTATGGCGGATCAGCCTATGGCCTTTATGGAGTAGCTACCGGAACAGCTGGAGCGCGATATGGAGTTTATGGAGTTGCCGGCGGTGGGTCGTTTAATGCCGCAGGGTACTTTGATGGAGACGTTTACGCTAACAGATACTTAAGCATATCAGACAGAAAATTTAAGACGAGTATAACTCCTTTGCAAAATTCGCTTGATCAATTGATGAAACTGAAACCTTCCACATATCAATTCAAGACAGCCAACTACCCGAGAATGAGCCTTCCCGGCGGTAAGCAAATTGGATTGATCGCTGATGAAGTAAAACAGGTATTTCCTGAATTGGTGCAGGAAGCAGTTCAGCCGGCAGAATATGGCAAAGACAAAAAAGAAGTGATCCGCCAGGAAGAGAAATTTGAAAGTGTAAATTATATAGGACTTATTCCTGTTTTGATTGGCTCGATACAGGAGCAGCAAAAAACAATTGACGATTTAAAGACCCAAAACCAGGAATTAAAATCGCGGCTTTCTAAAATTGAACAAATGCTTACCGAAAACAGCGGGCAACAAAGTCCTGCTTCTGCTGCTAAATTGAGTATTGCGCATCTTGAACAAAATGCACCTAATCCATTTAATCAAAATACAGTAATAAAATATTATTTACCCCAAAATACAAGTAATGCTATAATAAATATTACGGACGCAAATGGCAGGCTTATAAAAACTGTCCCCGTAACTATTCAGGGAAACGGGCAATTGACTTTAGATGGAGGGCAATTAACATCGGGAATTTATCAGTATTCACTTATTGCGAATGGTAAATTACTTGATACAAAAAAGATGGTGTTGACAAAATAATATTTGGCAACCCAAATCCTCAGGGAACACAATTGAAGCGTCCTGTAAAGGACGCTTTCTATTTTTTGATGCAGATAAAGGATGAAGTGTACTTGATACGTTTTTATTCATTCAACATTTTCTCATGTTGCTCAATTGTCTTGATCCGGATATTTGGATCATTATTTTTGAGAAACTCATTCCTGACCAATTTTGCAGTTTTGTGATCGCCGGTATGACTCCACCCGGGAGGCATTACAATATATAAGAGCTTATTTTTTATGCCTGGCGCATTTTTAATATCCTTAATCAAATAAACGATCTCTCCAAAATAAACATCCAGAAAATTATTTGGATTTATTTTGCGGGTTATACCATATTGAACAGGAACGTCATTTCTTTCCGGCTGGAATGTGCCAAATACTTTGTCCCAGATATTTAACAGGTTACAAAAATTTGTATCCATATACAATGGATTTTTTGCATGATGCACACGATGGTGAGATGGCGTAAGCACATACCTGTTAAGAAAACCTAATCTTCCGTCTTTTAAAACATTTTCACCTGCATGAATAAATGCGCCCCATGTACCATCAATAAACATGATAAAAAACAATAACGGTGGATTTACACCCAACAAAATGCAGACAGAAGTACGTATAACATCGGCATAAGGAGCTTCGAGGAAAAAATGCGCATAACTAACAAAGAGATTCATATTTTCAGGGGCATGGTGTGTTGAATGCAAACACCAGAACAATCTTACTTTGTGACCGAGATAGTGATAAATGAAGTGACCAAATTCCCAAACTATGTATCCGTATATCAGCCAATACCAGGTGAAAGTTGTTTTGATAATTCCATATTTTTCAAAAAGCCCGATACAAAAAGCAACTGCTGCAATAGATATAAACCGCGAAATAAACCTGTTAAATACGTGAATAAAAAAAGGAATTTTATAATCTTCTATTTTAAATTTTTTATAGACAACACTTCTTACAATCTCGATGAGTAAAAGTAGCGGCATAACTGGTGATATAACAGAGAGAATTCCTTCAAAAGAAATAAAGGTGCTATAATCACCTGTTTTGAACGTTTCAATCATCTGGTTAATCCCGAGAAAGGAAAGAAGCTCGTCATACAAAATTTTAAAAAACTCCATCTGCACTAATTTGAAAAAAGTAAAATTAAAATAAAATAATACGCTAAGGTGTATGTCAAAGCGCGTAAAATTAAAAAGGATGAATTTTAATCAATAAATCCCTCTTGAATATTAACATATTTCAATTTCTGTTATGAAAAATCAATTGTTAGTATTAACTTTCTTGGAATGTTTTTATCATGAGTACACTTAATTATATCTAGCCTTTAATACCGGATCGCTAACTTGCTAACTACGATTATTATGCAAAAAAAAATTACAGCAGACGTTCTCTCAAATCAAACTACTGTTTCAATACACGAAACCCTGCACCAGCCTAAAATAAGAATTCAGTCAATTGATATTCTTCGGGGAATGGTGATGCTTATTATGGCGCTTGATCATGCAAGGGATTATTTCCACCTGCATGCATGGGACGATAGTCCAACCAATCTTGCCACCACCACACCTGCCTTATTTTTTACAAGATGGATCACTCATTTTTGCGCGCCAACATTTTTATTTCTTTCAGGTATTTCAGCATTTCTTTCAGGGCAAAAAAAATCTAAAAAAGAATTAAGCACATTTCTTCTTAAAAGAGGATTATGGCTTGTGCTCGTCGAAATAGTTGTTATCACGCTGGGGTGGACATTTAATCCTTTATACAATGTGATCATTCTTCAGGTGATCTGGGCAATTGGCTGGAGTATGATAATACTTGGACTGCTCGTCCGGACAAACATGACTGTTATTATTATAACTGGTTGCATTTTATTTTTTGGGCACAATATTCTTGACTATATAAATCTTCCAAAAGAAGGCGCAGCAAATGTTGCATGGAATATATTTTTTACTTCGCCACTTACTTTTTTTTCTTATGCCCCGCAAAGAGTGATCGGGGATATATATGCAATACTCCCGTGGACAAGTGTAATGTTGCTGGGCTATGGCTTTGGGTATTTCTACCGCTCCTCTTATGATGCCTTAGAAAGAAAAAAGATTTTATTGTGGAGCGGCCTTGGAATAACTGCGTTGTTTATTGTTTTGCGTTTCATCAATCAATACGGTGATCCCGCTCCATGGTCTAAGCAAAAGGATAGTATTTACACTTTTCTTTCATTCCTGAACACAACGAAATATCCCCCATCACTCATCTATTTTTGTATGACACTTGGCCCCACCTTAATATTGCTTGTATTTATTGAACATACACAAAATAAATTCACCAATATTCTAAAAACTTATGGCAGGGTTCCTTTCTTTTATTATGTTATACATATTTATCTTTTACATTTTATCGGCTTTATGTTTTTCTTTGCTTACGGGTATGGAATTAACCAGGCGGCAGACACTAATGTGCCTTTTCTCTTCAGGCCACTTCATTTCGGTTTTGATCTTTGGGGAGTGTATGCTGTATGGCTCTTTGTTATTGTTATTTTATACTGGCCATGTAAATGGTTTAACCGGTACAAGACCACTCATCATCAATGGTGGCTGAGTTATGTATAATGCAGAGTTTGCATTAAAGATTGGAGCATTTTCACATAATAATTTTGTTGGTTAATTCATCCTAAAAATTGTATCATGACAATAGAAGAAATTATTGCAAAAGGCAAGCAATATACAATAGTGCTTCTGAAAAAAGGTGCAAATTATGATAATATGGAGACCGGTATTTTGCAGCAAAATCACATGGCACATTTGCAACATTTATTTAGTTTGAGAGACAAAGGCATTTTGGCAATTAATGGTCCCGTTACTGATGAATGCGATATTGTTGGCGTTAGCATATATAACTCCGCTGATAAAAAAGAAGTGGAATCGTATATTATAAATGATCCTGGAGTAAAAGCAGGAAGATTTATCTACGAGATTTATAGCTGGTTTAGTATTCCTGGTGATAAACTCGGTTAATGCACCTTTGTAACTGGTAAGAGTTCAATCTTCATGTTTATTTCTCTTTTTTTTTGGTGTAATAATTCAAACTGTATTTTTGCAGCGGAGAGATGGCTGAGCGGTTTAAAGCGGCGGTCTTGAAAACCGTTGACCCGAAAGGTCCGGGGGTTCGAATCCCTCTCTCTCCGCTGAATAGTGTTTCAAACTTCTTAAAGGGCTCGCAAAATATTTATTTTTCGGGCTTTTATATCAATTCTAAAGAACATAGAAAGAAATTCAGTCCTCGCAGAAATCGAATTGCCCGGTTCAATTCATCAAAGTGTGTATCTGTTGTCTTTTCAGTTTCTTATTGGTCTTTTGAACTCTCTCTAAAAAACATCGGGTTATCTTTTATGATAACTCCTCCTGTCTTGACAAAGTCGAAATAAAAGGTAAGTGATTTGTTGTAAAGCTGCCGTTAGCTTAGAGATATAGGTGCAATTATAGGTTTTGGCGCTTAATCTTCTAATTTTCATGTTGTCACCCCTAAACTGATTCTTAGAAAAACTTATTAAACTACGATTACTTTTATTCCAAAACTTTCGAGTTTAGACTTGTGTTCAGGGCGAATACCTTTATCAGTAACAACAGTATTTATTTTATTTACGGGGGCAATAAAGGCAAAGCCCCTTCTTTCGAACTTACTGGAATCGGCAACTACAATAACTTCTTTTGATATTTCAATCATAATTTGATTCAAATGTGCCTCCTCCGGACTGGGTGTTGAAATTCCGAAATCCAGGTCAAAGCCATCTACACCAAGAAATACTTTATCGCAGAAATAATCCTTAAACCCCTTCTCCGCCAGGATTCCCACCAGGGAAACGGAGTTTTTCCTCAAAATACCCCCCGGTACAATTACGTTAATATTTTTATATTCCGCCAGTAAAGTGGCGACATTTAGTGCATTTGTGATGACGGTAAGCTCATCAAAATTGTTGAGGTTTTTAGCGAGTTGATAGGTAGTAGAGCCTGAATCTATAATAATTGTATTGTTATTTTCTATAAGTTCGGCTGCTCTCTTTCCAATTTCTTTTTTTTCTAAAAGATGTTGCTTTTGCTTGTCAGACAATGGATAATCCTCATCTAAATACTTCTGGTCAACTTTTATAGCCCCACCCCTCGCTCTAATTAATATGTTTTTCTTTTCAAGCTGGGCAAGATCATTCCTGATAGTAACACCTGTTACACCCAAAGCCTCACTGAGTTCCTTCACATTAACCTGGCCGTTTGTCTTAAGCGATTCTAAGATTTTTATTCTGCGACTAACGGTTGACTTGCCTTCTCCTTTATTCATAAAAATACTTTGTAGAGACAAAATTAATTTTTTTAATCAACTTCAAAATTATTAGTATGAAAAATAATGTTTTGTAAGTTTTTTCTGAAAATAAAGGTAAAAAAATATTTTTTTACTTCAATTCCTTTTTTTTACCTTCAATTTTTGAAAAATGCATGCCAAATCTAAACTATTTGAAATGAAAAGAAAATTTGAATTTAAAAGCATCATTTTTATCTGCATAATGCTTCTGTACATAACATGTTTGCAAGCGCAGGATAAAACTGTTTCAGGGACTGTATCAAATGGAGATAATGGACTTCCGCTGGAGGGTGTTACAGTAGCAGTGGTCGAAACTGCAAAACATGCTGTTACAGATGCGAAAGGAAAATACAATTTGAGTATTCCAAATGGAAAAACAAAAATTGTGTTTTCATTTACTGGTTATACAACCCAAACAATTGACGTCGGGGACAAAACGGTTATTAATGTGACACTAACAAGCAATGCAAACCAACTTACTGATGTTACCGTTACTGCTTTAGGAATTACCAAACAGAAAAGAACTATAGGATACGCTACACAGGAGTTAGCAAAGAAAGATTTAACAGACGCAAGGGATGTTAATGTAGCCAATTACCTTACTGGTAAGGTAGCCGGCGTACAGGTTTCGCTTTCTGCAGGAGGAGTAGGTGGCTCGAGTAAAGTGATTATAAGGGGCATTAGTTCTCTCACCGGTGAAAACCAACCCTTATATGTAGTAGATGGTATTCCTTTGGATAATACAAAATACCAGGAAGGCGAGGTTTATACGGATGGAAGGGATTTCGGAGACGGAATTGGCAATATAAATCCACAGGATATTGAATCTTTAAGCGTACTTAAAGGTCCAAACGCTACCGCACTTTATGGTTCGAGAGGAAGCAATGGTGTTATCGTAATTACTACAAAATCGGGTAAAGCAGGAAAAGGTATTGCTGTTGAAATAAACTCTAACGTTACAATAGATAAATTAAACCTGTTCCCCAAGCTTCAGAATAAATATATGACAGGATATGAAGACATGAATTTGTATGGCGATGTAGACACCATTGATGGCGTAGCCTATCAAACAATTCCCTCCTGGCACTATGAGAGCATGGGCCCTGCAATGAAAGGGC
>DATBFI010000588.1:0-3327 GCA_036558585.1 Chitinophagaceae bacterium | reverse complement strand
ATACCCAAAACCTGTGATGCAATGATAGCATCTTCACCAAAGGTTTCATAAAAATCACCAACACGAAATAATAAAATAGCATCGGGATATTTTTGTTTAATAGCCCGGTGTTGCTGCATTAAAGGCGTATCTGCTGCAGTTTTCGACATCGTGGCAAATATAGACAGATGCTCCCATGCTTAAAAGTGAAGAGGTGAAATGTGGATAAAAGAAGGCCAGTTACGAGTTGCAAGTTGCAAGTTACCAGTCTCAGTTTTCATGAGTGGATTTTTGTAAAAGACGGCTGGCTTCATTTGCGAATGGCAATTCTGCGTGGTCTGGAAAATGGATACGCAATAGTAAGGTCAGCAAGACAAGGCAATTTAACTATCAGCGATTACAGAGGCGAAGTTTTATATGAAGCAAGCAGCACAAATAATAATGCTGCAACATTGATCAGAAAAGTTTCGCCAATGACAACAAAAACTATTTACAGCGGTTTTGGGGATTGGTTTGGTATCATAAATTTAATTGCAGCTTTTTATTTTATTCTTTTGGCAGTAAGCAAAAAATCAACTGTCAAAAAATAATTTAGCTTAGGCCTTCAGTAAGTGCTTTGTATCAGGCAATCGTGCTACAAATTACGCAAGAGTGTGTGAAAAAATTTTTGACTGCATATCTACAATTGACTTGTCTTAATGAATTTATTTTATGTATCTTGCTCTATTGCCAACCATTTAAAAAATAGTGTATGATCAAACTTCAAGTAATTGGTAATCTTGGAAAAGATTGCGTAGTAAATACAGTAAACGGTAAGAATGTGATCAACTTTAATGTAGCTCACACGGAAAAATATAAAGACGCACAAGGAACACCAAAAGAACGCACTACCTGGGTAGAATGCGCATATTGGACAGACAGAACCGGCATAGCACCCTATCTTAAAAAAGGAACGCAGGTATATGCTGAAGGCTTTCCCGACGTACGCACATATACAACACAAGATGGCAGGCAGGGCGCTTCGTTAAGTCTTCGTGTTTTAAATGTGCAGTTATTGGGCTCACGACCTAATCATGAAGGAAGTGAGAATCCTTCTTATCAATCTCATGCCCCGTCCTATACCAACATGGCAGCGGTTCCGTCTTCAGGTGATATACAGGAACATGCAGATGATCTTCCTTTTTAAAAAATTGTACACATACTTATAAGGACAGTTAAAAAAACTGTCCTTTTTTATTTTGAATGGTAATGCGAAAGTTGCTTAACACATTTATTGTGCCGGCTCAAATTCATAGGTGTAAACAATATCATCCTGAAACCTGTCTTTTGTCACTTGCTCAATAATAAAACTATCTTCAGTGAGCTCATCCAGGGTAAATACTGTGGAATAGTAACCGGGGTTGGAAATGGTTAGCTGGCTGAAATCACTGTTGGCCATCCAGTTGCCTTCGCCGTACGGCCCAAAATAAAAAAGGATGGCACATGTAAAAGCATTATCCTCTCTTTGAAATGCAGAATCTGTTCCGAAGGTATAGGTATCATCGAGCTCACAATCCTTATAAACATAACTAGTGAGGTTGCTGTTATTGACATCATCTTTCATGCGGTATAATAGCGCCTTTATTCTCCAGGGATGTGCGGTAAGTAATGCTTTGCGATCAGGTTCTGCCTGATCCTTTTTATTACATCCTCCAAAACAAAAAATGATGAAAATAATAAAAAGAGAAGAAAGATTTTGAGGCATGATAAATATTTTACAGAGAAATACAATTTACAATTTATTTGTTTGTAAGCGAAGTTTGAAGTTGCCAGTGTCTCGCTGGCAAGGGCTATTGTTAAGCATCCTGCTTTATCTTTATTAAATGAGTGAAGTGAGAAGAGCAAATTATGATGGTTTATTTTTTATAACGCTTAATGTAGTAGCCTGGTAGATGTTTTCAGCAGAAAAGATTATATAGATATTCTGATTAAAAATCTTCAATTCTGCCAGGAACAAAGAGGTTTGGAAATATATGGTTACTTATAATGACTAATTATTTGCAGATGCTTGTAGCACAACGGCAAAAACATCTGAACAAAGTTTTGGGTCGTTTTAAAAGTTATACTGCAAAACAAATATTATCAGCTATAGAAGAAAATCCGAATGAAAGCAGGCAAGACTGCCTGCCGGCAAGGCAGGGTTACTGCATCTTTTTCGATTTCATGCAAAATATAAAGCGGGCTATGATGAATATCATTTTTGGCAACAAGATAATAATTCTGTTGAATGTTTTTCTTATCAAGTTGCGTTGCAGAAGTTGCAGTACATTCATGAAGTTCCAATAAGAGCCGGATACGTGGAACAGCCTAAACATTGGGTGAATAGTAGTGCTCATCCCTATTCGCCATTAAAAGTTTTGTCTTTATAATCCTCAGCAGGATGCTACGAAATATTTATCGCCAGCGAGACGCTGGCGACCTTGTAAAAACTCATATACCCCGCAAACACCTTATCTTGCGCCAATCCCGATATTCAGTTACTCACGGAAATTTTTGAATTAAATCTTATAAACAGTGATCGTATTATACAACCAGTTATACCAGTTTACCTATAACGTTTTTAAAGCTATGGGCTGTTCAGATGAACATGCTTCCATTGCCACCAAAGCCTTGCTGGCAGCTGATATTCGGGGTATTGACAGTCACGGTGTGGCACGACTGAGCGGATATGTGCGCTTGTGGGAGGCAACCAGGATAAATGCTAAACCCGATATAAAAATTGTGCATGAAACACCATCAACAGCAGTAATTGACGGCGATAGCGGTTTGGGATTAGTAGTAGCACCTTTTGCAATGCAGGTTGCAATTGGTAAAGCAAAAAATGTTGGAACAGGTTGGGTATCGGTACGCAACAGTAATCATTTTGGTATCGCAGGTTATCATGCTATGATGGCATTGGAGCATGATATGATCGGCATGGCCATGACAAATGCAAGCGCATTGGTAGCTCCAACTTTTTCCGTGGAAAAAATGCTTGGAACTAATCCTATTGCTGTGGTAATTCCAGCTAATGAACAACCGGCGTTTGTTGCTGACTTTGCAACAACAACGGCTGCTAATGGTAAACTTGAAATATTGCAGCGCAAAAATGAAGAGGCTCCCCTGGGATGGGTGCAGGATAAAGACGGAAATGCAACAACCAATGCAAACGCATTAAAACATGAAGGAGCATTATTGCCGCTTGGGAGCGACAGGGAACATGGTTCGCATAAAGGCTATGCACTGGGAAGCATTGTAGATATTTTTTCTGCGATATTAAGCGGGGCATCTTATGGGCCATGGGCACCTCCGTTTCCTGCTTATGTGCCA
>DATBFI010000587.1:0-6313 GCA_036558585.1 Chitinophagaceae bacterium | reverse complement strand
AGCCTGATAAAGACAGTTGTGTTGTACAGCTTTCCCTAAACCCTTTTGTTGTTGATAAGATGAGGCTTGATGAGCCAGCGTTAAATACAGTTTCAAATGTTAATTGCGAGCTTCTTGCGGATATTTCAATTTTTCAAAAAGTATGTGATTGGTTACTTGGCGATTAGTCTCTTTCTTTTTATAACGTGTTTTACCGCTTCGGTTTATTCCATGCCATTGCTAATTACATCCGGGATTCTTTTATTCGAAAATCTTTAATTCACTTGATGCTTACCTTTGACCATTATGGAATTGGGCATTAGCACGTTTGTAGAATTAACACCGGACCCGCTAACCGGTAAAACAATCACAGCTTACCAGCGTTTGCAAAACCTTATGGAAGAAGTTGAACTTGCCGATCAGCTTGGCCTCGACATATTCGCCATAGGTGAACATCATCGTCCCGATTATCTTATTTCTTCGCCTGCTACTGTACTGGCGGCAGCCGCTGTAAGAACGAAGAACATAAAATTATCCAGTGCAGTAAGCGTATTAAGTTCAGATGATCCTGTCCGGGTGTTTCAGCAGTTTGCTACCATTGATCTGTTATCAGGTGGCAGGGCAGAGATCATGGCGGGTCGCGGATCTTTTATAGAGTCGTTTCCTTTGTTTGGTTATGATCTTAAGGATTATGATTCGCTCTTTGACGAAAAGCTAAAGCTGCTTGTTTCGATAAATGAGAACGAAAAAGTTACATGGAAGGGAAAGCATCGCGCACCAATATCAAATCTTGGTATATATCCAAGACCGTATCAAAAAAAATTACCAATATGGGTAGCTATAGGAGGTACTCCTGAATCTGTTCTTCGCGCAGCAAAGCTGGGATTGCCACTTACCATTGCCATTATCGGTGGTAAGCCTGAACAATTTGTTCCTTATACAAGATTGTATCGTGACGAATTTATAAAAGCAGGTCATGATACTGCAACACTCCAGCTATGCATTAATTCACATGCCTACATTGCTGACAGTTCTAAACGGGCTGCTGACGAATTCTTTCCAACATATGCTTATGTAATGAGTAAGATAGGACGTGAACGCGGCTGGCCGCCAACAACACGTGAACAGTTCGAATACATGCGCAGTCCGGCAGGTTCTTTATTAGTTGGTAATCCCCGGGAGGTGATTGACAAAATATTGTATGAACATGAGTTGTTTGACAATACACGTTTTATGGTACAATTCAGTGTAGGCACTTTACCGCATCAACAAATGATGCATGCGATAGAATTGTTTGGGAATATTGTAGCACCGGCAGTGCGCAAAGCATTGCAGCCGCTAAATGCCACGAAATAGAATATTTGTTGAATTGAAAATTCCTCCAGGCAATCATCAAAGTTTTTTTTCAGGACTGATACGAAGTACCATATCCGGGTTATTAAGAAGGACGTATAATGCTCCGTCAGGACCTGTTTTTAAATCCCGCACACGACCTACTCCCTTCAAAATGATCTCCTGTTTAGTTACTTTATTGTTTTCAATGACAAGCCTGCGAATTTCTTCAAAAGCAAGAGCGCCCACTAATAAATTATTTTTCCATTTTGAGAAAAGAGTGCCGGTAACAAATTCTGCCGGGCAAACAGCAATAGAAGGCGTCCACTGCACAATCGGCTGCTCCATACCAGCTCTTTTTGTGTCCCTGGAAACTATATCACCACTATAATCGACGCCATATGTGATCAGTGGCCAGCCATAGTTAGCGCCTTTTCTTAAAATATTAAGTTCGTCTCCTCCCATCGGTCCATGTTCTGTTGCCCATATTTGACCCGTTACAGGGTGCAACGCAATACCCTGAACGTTTCGATTGCCAATAGTAAAGACGGCGGGCAAAGCTCCTTTCTTTTCAACAAAAGGATTGTCTTTGGGAATCGATCCATCCGGATTAATACGAAATACTTTACCTGAAGGCTTACCAGGGTCCTGTGAATCCATTGCTCTTGCCATATCGCCAATTGAAAAATAGAGATACCCTTGCCTGTCAAACAATAACCGGCAACCCCACCTGTTGCCTCCGGCCACTTTTAAAGAATCAGCTACTTCAAATAAAGTTTGTTCATTTGTCCACTGATGATCTTCAATCTTTCCGCGTACCACTTTCGTCATGCCTGCTGCGTTTTTATCCGCACTGTTCCCCATACTTTCGCTAAAAGCAAAATAAACCCATCCATTTTTTGCATAGTCGGGGTCCAAAGCAATATCCATATAGCCACCGGTACTTTGGGCATAAGTTTTCGGAAGCCCTTTAATTGGTTCAGGATCTAATTTACCATCAACCATCCATCGAATGCCCCCATTCCTTTCTGTGATTAAAGCCCTGTGTGTATCAACAAACTCTATTCCCCAGGGAGTATTAATATCCTTTGTCACTAACTTTTCAACCTTGAGGATATAATCTTTTGTGGTTAACCGATTTGGGATAGGGCGTACGGCATCCGGCGGTACTTTCTGCGAAGCAATAACAAAGTCAGCCACCGAATTAATATCCTCATCTTTCAAAATTTTACCAAATCCGTTCATGTCAGTTGATTTAATTCCGAATTTGATATTCCTGATTATAGCTCCCCGGTCTCTTCCATATTTCCACTCGGTTTTAATCAATTTAGCAGCAGTGTTTCCCTGTAACAGAGCACCATGGCAACCTGCACAATAGGTCTTGTAAATTGTTTTTCCATCCTGGGCAAAGAGACAACCTGAAGCGATAAATAAGAGAAGACCAAATGCAAAAACTTTTTTTATTTGTAACATGTTTTTCATGGTAACCGGCGAAAATCAGGAGATATCATCAAAAATAATGAGTAAACTTAAAACAATAACACGCGGTCAACAGTTTGATGATAAAAAAAGATTTACCAGGTAATCTGCAAACGACATGATCACATTGTTCGGGAAATTCCTGCGGTACGAATTTTGTGAGCCCAAAGTAGTTTTTGCTTTAGTTAATTCTCCGAAAAACATGACGGACTTAAAGCGGTTACATCGTCAACCTGAAAGAAGAGAAAAAAATTTATAACATAAAAATCAATTCATATGAAAATGAACCCGGTGGTGCATTTTGAAATGCCGTATGAAGACGGTGATCGCCTCGTGAAATTTTATACACAAGCATTTGGCTGGCAGATGCAGAAGTTTGGTCCCGATATGGGTAATTATGTTATTGCTGCTACAACAGAGACAGATGAAAACAGGATGGTAAAAACACCCGGTGCTGTCAATGGTGGCTTTTTTCCTAAAAAGCGGGCTGCAGAATACCCGTCAGTGGTTATCGCCGTGGACAATATCAGGGAAGCAATAAAGAAAGTTACCGGGGCCGGTGGAAAGATTCTTGGAGACCCGGTTGAAATACCCGGCGTTGGGCAATATGTTTCATTTACCGATACGGAGGGCAATCGCGTGAGCATTCTGCAATCAACGGGCATGTAAAAGATTATAAAAGATAACAACACTCCACATCAATTTAACAAAATGACTCCAGGTAATTCAAATAAAAGTTTGAAAGAAGCGGCAATGGATTTTCTGCGGCTTGCTTCTGCAGGGGATGTTTGCAAAGCGTATGAGCTATATATTGCACATGATTTCAAACATCACAATCCTTATTTCAAAGGTGACAGGAACTCACTAATGAAAGGAATGGAAGATGCTGCGAAATTGAATCCAAATAAAGAATTTAAAATGTTGCATGCCTTGCAGGATGGCAATTTTGTTGCCGTTCATTCACGTGTGATCCAGGCATCCTTACAAATTCCTATTTCTGTAGTTCACATTTTTCGTTTCGCAGAAAACCGAATCGTTGAACTTTGGGACAACATTATGCCTCAGCCTGAAGAGATGGTCAACGAAAATGGCTTGTTCTGAAAATGTATCGGCCGCTCCGGTTGAACCTAACTGAATTTAGTATTATGAATGCTTTCTTTTATCAATAGGTGTCCTTCTCCGCAATGATTGCCGAATGTTAAATAAATTCGCCGGCATTGAACAATGATAATATGATCAAGCTTAATGAGAGCCTGCTTAAAAAATATGCGCAGGTAATGGTACATTACGGATTAAATAATGGTAAAGGAATTAATAAAGGAGAAACCGTTTTCCTTGCAGGGCAGGAATGCAGTAAAAACTTGTTTGTTGCTATTGCAAAAGAAATTTATAAAGCAGGCGGAAACGTGATCACAAACTATTTACCAGATAATAGCCGCGCAAGCAGTCTTGCACGTTTTGTGCTGGAAAATGGAAGCGACGAACAAATATCATTTTTTGCAACGCCTTACTGGCAGGGGGTTGTAGATTCAGTTAACCATATTCTCTCGATTATTTCAGAGCCTGATATTCATGTTTTTGAAGGACTACCCTCTTCAAAAGTAAGCATGATGAACAGCGCAAGAGCACCATATTTTCAAATGCGGGAAAAGAAAGAACAGCAAGGGAAACTATCATGGACATTGTGTCTCTATGGTACGCAATCAATGGCCGATGAAGCGGGGATAACACTTGAGGAATATTGGGATCAAATTATTGAAGCATGTTATTTGAGGGAAGATGATCCTGTATCCCGGTGGAAACAGGTTCAAAGTGAGATCGAAGAAATAAAGGAAAGGCTTGATGCGTTGGAAATAGAAAGGTTACACATAACAGGTGATGGCGTTGATCTTGAAGTGCGGATTGGAAAAAACAGAAAATGGCTGAGCGGTGGCGGAAAAAATATTCCAAGCTTTGAAATATTTACTTCTCCCGACTGGAGAGGCACCAACGGATATATAACTTTTAATCAGCCATTATATTATTCGGGCAAACGAATTTCAGGTGTAACTCTTCAATTTAAAAATGGTATAGTAAAAACGTCGTCTGCAACAGAGAATGAAGATGCGCTCAGAGAAATGATAGCACAGGAAAATGCTGACAGAATAGGAGAATTTTCGCTTACTGATAAACGCCATTCGCGTATTACTAAATTTATGGCAACCACACTTTTTGATGAAAATACAGGTGGTGAATTTGGTAACACGCATATAGCACTTGGAAATGCTTACAAGGATACATTTCCGGGAGACATGTCAAAAGTGACCGATGAAGAATGGATGGAAATGGGTTATAATTCCTGCCCGAAAGTACATACAGACATTGTAAGCACAACTAACAGAACCGTTACTGCTATTCTTGCTAATAATTCCGAAAAAATTATTTACAGGGATGGCCAATTTGTACTGGGTTAAATGTTTTTCTTTAAGTAATGATCTGTGACGGAGATAATTTTTAAAGAATGCTATAGTGTACATGACTACCAGAGGGCTATTGAACACACCATTTTAACCACTACCTAAGAAGCATTTCAAAACAATGTTACTTCTTTTGCGAAAGAAATTTCTCGAATGGTTGTGCAACGATAAAAAGATGATTTCGGTATTATTATGAAAATATTATCATACAAAACGCTTCCTTCACGTTTAAAGCCACACCTTTGCATAATTTTCAGATAATTATTTTCAAAGCATGCAAATTCCAAAGTTCGTTCAGCAAAAGCCATCTTTTCATACAGAATTAAAAAAGCGTATCACTGAATATTTTAACCAAACAGGTTACTCAACGGCAGGTAATTATAAGTTGTTCAGCAAGGCATTTCTTTTATTGGCAATGTACATTCTGCTTTATATTCATCTTGTATTTTTTACACCATCGCTTGTATACAGTATCGTTGAATGCGTATTGTTCGGTCTTGTTACTGCAGCAATCGGTTTTAATATCATGCACGATGGTGCTCATGGCAGCTTTAGCAAATACAAACTGCTGAACAAATGTGCTGCAATAACACTTTGCTTCCTGGGTGGCAGCCATTTTATGTGGAATGTAAAACACAACATCATCCATCACGCTTATACAAATATCGATGGTGTTGATGATGACATTGATGTAAAACCCTTTTTGCGCATGGCATCCACACAAAAGAAATACAAAATGCACCGTTATCAGCATTGGTATTTCTGGTTCTTTTATAGTTTGCTATATCTATACTGGATCTTTTTTTCAGACTTCAAAAAATATTTTAAAGGGAAAATTGGTGATATCCGTTTAAAGAAAATGGAATTTAAAGATCATTTTTATTTCTGGTTCTACAAGATCATCAGTTATTCAATTCTCGTGATCATACCTGTGTTTTTTGCCGGGCTTACTCAAACTATTGTTGGCTTTCTTATTTCAGCCCTTGTTGCAGGATTTATTTTAAGTACGGTGTTTCAGTTGGCGCATACTGTAGAGCACACCTCATTTCCTCTTATAGATGCAACCA
>DATBFI010000586.1:0-12021 GCA_036558585.1 Chitinophagaceae bacterium | reverse complement strand
GCTGCAGATTTAGCAGAAGTAATCTCAAAACCTAATCCAAAATTGTCTACGCCATTGAAAAGAAAATCAAGTTGACCGCTGGTCATCATTTCAACAGTGCGCGGTGATAAAATCCGGGTGCCATTGTATATACCGCCATTGAGCAGCATTTGCAGAAAAATTGCATAATCAAAAGCTGTGGAAGAAAGCCCGGCGCCACCTGAAAAATAGTGCTTGTTCATCGTTGGATAGTCTGGATCGATATGACGAAATGTATGACTCCATTTAATGATGTTGTGTAATGAGTCCTCGGTGTAAACCGTCGCCAGGCGATTTGCTTTTGAGGAAGGCAGATTGAAATAAGTATCTTTCATGCCAAGCGGTTCAAAAATATTTTTTCGCAAAAAATCTTCAAGATTCATTCCGCTGATCACTTCTATTAAACAACCAAGCAAGTCTGTATTTAACCCGTATTGCCATCTGTCTCCTGGTTGAAATAATAGGGGCTGTTTCGCAAGCACTTTCATTTTGTCGAGCAAATTTGCATCGAAATAGCCAAGCCCTGATGGAATACCTGCCTTTGCATAAATCGCATTTCCTGTGTCGGTGCCAATGTCTGCATAGTCAATTCCTGAAGTGTGCGTTAATAAGTCACGAAAAGTAATGTCGCGTTTTGCGGGAACAGTGGTGTAGGTTGTATCTTCTGCATTAAATTTATCAACCACCACGGGATTTTTAAACTCAGGAATAAAATCAGCAATCGGTTCATCCAGTAATAATTTCCCCTGTTCGTACAATATCAAAATGCCTGCGCTTGTAATTGCTTTTGTCTGGCTCATGATTCGAAATATGGCATCCGCCGGCATGGATTTTTTTGTATCGATATCTTCATAACCATAACCTTTGTATTGAACAAGCTGGTTATCTTTCACTATGATCGTGACAGCGCCCGTTAGCCAATGTTTATTAATATAATAATTTACAAGCGTATCAATTCTCTTTAACCGATCATAATTTACTGTTTGGTTTTGTTTTGTATTTATTTCTATTGTTTGAGCCTTGGTAAAAATCGGGAACAGGAATATTAATGTTGTGATATACCTGGAAAAGCGAAATAGGTTCATAGAGGTGATTTTTACAAAGAAATAAAAATTCGGTTTATTGTAAGAAAATTTTGTCAGTCCGGTTCGATTAAACTATGTATGCAGTTACTTCCGCAATTAATCTTTGCAAAAAAGTTGCGTGGAAAAATAAGCATCCGGTAAATTTTATTTTTCAATCCAATCGTCCGGCAGGAATTAAGAATAGCTGCAGAATTAAAAAGTCTCTTCAACAAAACGTGTTACATACATTTTAATAGAAATATTTTGGTGAGGTGCAGAAAATTTATCTCAGTCCAAACGGCCATATGTGATCGGGTTAACGTATAATCCTTAAAATATGGTTAAATATTTTTTGCTGGATCATTTCTTATTCTATAACTTGCGCATACGTTTGCACAGCCTTGTCCCACAGAATAACGATACATGATATTGCCCGGGAGTTAAGTTTAAATATTGCAACAGTTTCAAGAGCTTTGAGTGACCATCCACGCATTAGCAAGGAAACGAAGCAGATGGTTCTGGAGAAGGCCAAACAGATGAAGTACCGGAGGAACAAGATTGCATCATCTTTACGCTCCGGAAGATCACATAGTATTGGAGTCATTATACCGAGTGCTCAAATAAATTTTTTTGGTTCTGTTGTACATGGGATTGAGAGTACGGCCAGTAAAAACGGCTACAGTATTATTTTATATCAATCAGAGGAATCAACTGGACTTGAGAAAAAGGCAATCGAAACTTTTCTTAGCGCAAGGGTTGATGGGATATTGGCTTCCATTGCAAAAGAGACCATAGATTTTACACACTATACTGAATTAAAAAAGCGAAATATTCCCGTTGTTTTTTTTGATCGGACAAATGAAAAACTGGATGTGCCGGCGGTAGTAATTGATGACTATAAAGGTGCATATCTTGCTACAGAGCATCTGTTAAAATATGGGTATAAAAATGTGGCTCATGTTTCAGGGCCTCAGCACATAAAAGGTTTTAGAGACCGTTTAAAAGGCTATACAGACTCTTTGAAAGCAAATAAAAAAAAGATTGAAAAAAAGAATATTTACCAGGGAAATGTATCAATCGAATCTGGTTTGAATGCCCTCGAATATTTTTTAAAGTTGCCAAACCCGCCCGATGCAGTTTTTGCAGTGGAAGACTATACTGCTTTGGGAGTAATCAAAGGATTAAAAGAAAGAAGAATAAAAATACCTGAGGAGTTTGGCGTAGTAGGTTTTGCAAATGAAAGTTTTGATGAACATATTACACCTACTTTATCTTCAGTAGATCAACAAACAGTGCAGATGGGCAAGGAAGCATTTAATTTACTTATTGAAGTGATCAAGAACAAGGACGGTACAACCGTAGTAAACGAAAGAGAAAAAATTGTATTAGAACCAATTATGTGTTACAGGGAGTCATCAGCAGGAAAGAAATCATAATAAAGACATTTCACTAACAAAACTTATTGTTACCATTAAATTTAGAACAATGAAACAATTTGTTTACGATGATAGCTGATCTTCTTATTTTTCCAAGTAATCGTTTATACAAACTTTTTTAAACCACTTCTAATTTGCATGTTATGAGAAAATGCTGCATAAAAAATGTACCACTAACAAATAGATTGTTCAACTTACTCACTATAGTTTCTTTCATAAGTATAATATTGTTAATCCCACAAAAATCTCATGCAAAAAATTTTGCGCCTGACCTAAAAGTTACGGGAAAGGTTACCGACGATAAAAATTCTCCATTATCCAACGTATCAATAGTGGTTAAAGGAACATCTAAAGGGGTAACAAGTGATCTTAATGGGAATTTTTCTATAACGGTTCCTGATAATAGTGCGGTATTGGTTGTTTCATATGTCGGTTACAAAACCAGGGAAGTTGCTGTCGGTACTCAAACTAATCTTACGATATCGTTGGTAGCAAGTTCTGAACAATTAACGGATGTTGTTGTGGTAGGGTATGGCACACAAAAGAAAGTTACCGTAACCGGCGCAGTAAGTGCCGTTAAAGGTGCGGAGCTGGTAAAATCACCTGCGGTAGATCTATCTAATTCACTTGCAGGGCGTTTGCCCGGACTGGTGGTAATTCAGCAAAGCGGTGAACCCGGATCTGATGCCGCTACCATTTCCATTCGTGGTACCAACACTCTGGGTAACAGCAGTCCTCTTGTTGTTATAGACGGTGTGCCTGACAGGGATGGGGGCCTGGGCCGATTGAATCCCAGAGATGTAGATAATATTTCTGTGTTAAAGGATGCGTCAGCGGCTATATACGGCGCCCGTGCCGCAAATGGTGTTATTCTTATTACTACAAAAAAAGGTTCAATAGGGAAACCAACAATAACTTTCGATTTTAACTATGGTTTGGCCCAGCCCGCGAGAATTCCGGAAATGAGTGATGCACCGGAGTACGCTGCCATTATGAATGAAATACCAATATACAAGAGTATTCCTGTTAATGAATGGCAAGACGCATGGACAGCTATACAGCAAAACGGCGTTTATGATTCACCCACACCGGATGTGACTACACTAAATGCAAATTACAGCCCTGAAGCTGTTCAAAAATATAAAGATGGCACTGATCCATGGGGATACCCAAATACTGACTGGTTTGGAGATGCCTTTAGAACGTGGGCGCCACAATCACGGTATAATCTTCGGCTATCAGGGGGGAATGAGAATGTCCGGTACTTTACATCTATGGGTTATTTAACCCAGGATGCTTATTATCAAAATTCCGCAAACAGATATCAGCAATATGATTTCAGAATAAACCTTACGGCTAAAGTTAATGAGTATATAAATACTAATTTGGGACTTCTGGCCCGCAGGGAATTGCGAAATTACCCCACTGAAGGGGCAGGTGGTATTTTTCGTATGTTAATGAGAGGAAGGCCTACCGAACCTGAAGTATGGCCAAATGGTTTGCCTGGCCCTGATATAGAAAACGGGCAAAATCCTTATGTGATTACGACAAACGCTACGGGTTATAACAAAAATCCAAGGGATTTTGTACAGGCGAATGGTTCTGTGGATATTACTAATCCCTGGGTAAAAGGGTTAAAGCTTACACTGTCGGCTGCCATTGACAAGCATAACGAGACAAGGAAGATTTGGCAAATACCCTGGACTCTTTATTATTGGGACAGGATAACTTATGAGGACGATGGTGTGACTCCAAAACTGGTTGGCGCAGTGAGATCAAATTATACCGATCCAAGATTAACGGAAGACTATGCGCAGGTACTAAATACAAATCTTACGGCCCTTTTGAGTTATGATCGTAAAATAGGTACTGCTCATACCTTTGGTGTTATGGCTGGTGTAACGAAGGAAACTTATAAGTCAGAAGGTTTCCAGGCTTTCCGCAGGAATTATATTTCATCGTCAATTGACCAGTTTTTTGCTGGGGGCGCCACACAAACTGCAAACAACAATTTTGGAGACTATCCATTATATAACAGAGCCCGTTTGGGTTATTATGGCCGGGCTCAGTATAATTACAAAGAAAAATATCTTGCAGAATTTATCTGGAGATATGATGGTTCATATATATTCCCGGAGGATAAACGTTTTGGCTTTTTCCCCGGGGTATTGTTGGGATGGAACATAACAAACGAAAAATTCTTCAATGTTAAACCAATCAACTATCTCAAGCTCCGTGCTTCTTATGGGCAAATGGGCAACGACCAGGTATACTACCAGGATAAACTGCAGGAATACGCCTATCTTTCTGCTTATGGGTTGGGGGTTTACCCGATCAACTATGCATTGGCAACCACATTGTATGAAATAGTGCTCGCTAATCCTGATTTCACATGGGAAGTGGCCAATAATTACAATGTTGGTTTAGATGCCAGTTTATTCCGTAATAAGATTGATGTGACCCTGGAATATTTCTTCAACAAAAGAGATAAGATACTTATTCAAAAACTCGGCTCTACACCAACCTCTACAGGTTTTTTCCCGAACGGACGTAGTTTATTGCCTCCGGTTAACGGCGGCAGGGTTGACAACCATGGATTTGAATTCAGTTTGGGCTATAATGGCAAAATTGGCAGGGATATAACCTTCAGAGCGGGTATTAACGGAGGTTATGCAAAAAATGAAGTGGTATATATAGACGAAACACCTGGCATTCCTGACTACCAAAAACAGCAAGGCAAACCCATTAATGCATATTTTGTTTATGAATCTGATGGTGCTTTCCTGAATGAGGATGAAATAGCAAAGAATACTATTGATTACAGCGGTGTAACTCCACAGTTGATTCCGGGTGACATGAAATTTAAAGATATAAATGGTGACGGTAAAATAGACGGTGACGACCAGGTTCGACAGGATAAGAGCATCACCCCGCCATGGAATTATGGGGCAACTTTTGAAATGCACTGGAAGGGTTTCGACTTTAGTTTCTTGTTCCAGGGTGCAGCAGGCGCGGAAATTCGCATCCAGACTGAATCAGGTGATATTGGTAATTATCTCCAATATTCCTATGATCACAGGTGGTCAATTGATCACCCGAGCAGCACTGATCCGAGGCTGGCAATCCGTGGGGACACGTATTATACCGGGGGGCCTTACGGACAGAACACTTATTATCTCTTTAGTAAAAACTATATCCGTTTAAAGAACATCGAGTTAGGTTATAATATTCCTCCTTCTTTTTTGAAAAAATATAATATCAGCAATATCAGGCTTTTTGTAAACGGATTAAATGTATTTACTATTGATAAAACCAAAGTATTTGATCCGGAAGCAACCGTTGAGAGCGGTGTTTATTACCCACAACCACGAGTACTTAACGCTGGTTTAAGCATAACATTCTAAATTTACAGGCTATGAAAAAAATATTATTTCGGTTTAGCTGGCTGGGCTTACTCCTGTTATTTATTAATTCATGCAGCAATGATTTTTTAAATACGGAGCCACAGGATAGGGTTTCCAGTGATGCCACATGGGGCGATGCTTCTTTATCAGAAGCCTTCCTCTTCAATGTTTATTCCTTTTTGGGTTACGGCGGGTTCGAGGAGCAGGCATTGGCTGTTTATACTGATGAAGCGATGTTTACACACGCAGGAAGAAACATCAATACGTTTACAGAAGCTATCGAAACCCCTTCCGGTTTGGCATGGACGAGCCCAACCTACGAATGGGGTAACATGTATTCTGCTATTCGTGAAGCAAATATTGCGATTGCTAATCTTCCCAATGCTACATTTACCGACCTTGTTTTCAGAGACCAGCTCCTCGGGGAGGCTTATTTTTTGAGGGCCTATTATTATCAGCAGTTAGTGAGATTCTATGGCGGCGTGCCAATCATTGATAAGCCATATGAATTGAACCAGGATTATACCATTCCCAGGAATACATATGAAGAATGTGTAAACTTCATGGTAAGTGATCTCGACAAGGCTGCCGAACTCCTCGACGGAAAAATTATGCAGCCCGGAAGAGCATCAAAAGTTGGGGCGCTGGCATTAAAATCCCGCATCCTGCTTTATGCGGCAAGCGATTTGCACGATGCAAACAAAGCAAAAGCAAATTCACCAACACTCAGCGCATATTCCAATATTGAACTGGTTGCCTATACATCAGGTAATCAAAGTGACCGGTGGCAGGCAGCCAAAGCCGCCGCAAAAGCTGTATTAGATGCAAGTGGTGGTACTTCAGGAGGATATAAATTAAATCTTACTACTCCCGTATCAGCAGAAGAAGGGACACAAAATTACAATGCGATTGCAATGGGGGGGCAGAGTGCTGTTGCTGATAAAGTGGCTGCTGCTGAGCTTATCTTTCAACGTACTGCGACACCACTTTATACAGCGGAAGACAACTGGCCGCTCGGTGGATTACACTATGGCATTAATAACGGCCCGAATGGCTATCATAACTGGGCGGGTAATACGCCTATTGAACAGTTGGTCGATGATTATGAAATGATGGATGGAAGCAAATTCGACTGGAATAATGCGACGGAAAAAGCGCATCCGTATGTTAACCGTGATCCAAGATTTTATGCAACCATAATGTACGATGGAACTGGCTGGAAACCACGGCCAACAGATGTAAAGGACAAAGAACCTGCCAACCAGATACAATCAGGTTATTATGATGATGGACATGGTGGTACAATAAACGGTCTGGACACACGTGAATCCCCGGTTGAGAACTGGAATGGGAGCCGCACCCATTACTATACGAGAAAATTCATCGATCCTAACCCGGCTTTGCCCGATAACCAGTCCAACGCACAGGTAATTCCCTGGCCATTTATCCGCTACACGGAAGTTGTGCTGAATTATATCGAGGCTTGCCTGGCTACGGGTGATGAAACAACTGCAAGGGATTGGTTGAATAAAATAAGATTTCGCTCAGGTATGCCTGCTATTGCCGATGCAGGAACTGATCTTGTTAACCGCTACCGCAATGAACGCAGGATAGAACTTGTTTATGAAGAGCATCGCTATCATGATGCCCGGCGATGGATGGTACCCGCGCAAACCGTGGGTCGTGGTATTAAGGCTATTAAAGTTACCGCGACCTTAATACCGGGTAAACAGCCCCGGGTACCTTATGTGCACGATGAAACTGTGTATAATTACACCTATACGGTAGTGGACAATACAGAAAATGAAACACGTAAATGGAATGATAAAATGTATTACAGACCTATTAGCCGGGATGAAATAAATAAAAATAATAAGTTGATCCAGAATCCCGGATATGGACAATAGAAGAGTATTGTATATTTTAAAAAATCTATCCTCCAAAAGGATAGATTTTTTTCTTAGTAGCCCTTAGGGTCCGCAATTTTTTGTTGATAAAGTGTTCTTGCCAAAAGAAATGATGCCATAATAAAAACTTCATTTTAAATTGCCTGCTGCTTAATATCCTTTATTTCAATGAATTCTTTAAGAAGACTAAACTGGTTGATATTTGGCATTTTTCTTTTATGTGCATGCCATGAAAAAAAGCAGGCAGATGAAAATAAAGACGAGTCGAGCGAGAAAAGCGGGCAGGAATTGTTTTCATTGCTTGATGCAAAACAGACCAACATAACCTTTCAAAATACCCTCTCCGAAGGATTAAATACGAACATTTTAATGTATGAGTATTTTTATAACGGCGGCGGAGTTGCAGCAGGGGATTTTAACAATGATGGACTTGTTGACCTTTATTTCACTTCCAATATGAGTGACAATAAACTTTACCTGAACAGAGGCAACATGAAGTTTGAAGATGTCACGGCCATAAGCGGTGCTTCAGGCAGACCGGGCCCCTGGAAAACGGGCGTTAATACTGTTGACATAAATGGTGACGGCCTGCTTGATATTTATGTTTGCTATTCCGGCGCATTGCCACCCGAGAAACGAAAAAACCAGTTGTTTATAAACAAGGGCATAAACAGCCGCGGTACCCCGATGTTTAAAGATGAAGCGGAAGCATATCGTTTAGCAAGCGCGGGCTATAGCAATCAATCCTATTTTTTCGACTATGATAAAGATGGTGACCTCGATATGCTGTTGCTCAATCATAATCCAAAAAACTTACCCATACTTAACATTGAAGCAACGGCAGAGCAATTTAAACAGGATAATCCTGAAAAAGGGCTGCGCTTGTTCAAACAGGCCAATGGAAAATTTGAAGATGTAACAACAAAAGCTGGTATCAATGGTTCTGAATTGAGTTATGGATTGGGCCTTGGCATATCTGATTTTAATAAAGACGGCTGGCCGGATTTTTACGTGTCCAATGATTACGCTGTGCCTGATTTTTTATACATCAACAATAAGAATGGAACCTTTACCAACCAGCTTCAAAACAGCATTGGTCATACCAGCCAGTTCTCTATGGGCAATGATGTGGCCGATATCAATAATGATGATCTCCCGGATGTCTTTACACTTGACATGCTGCCTGAAGATAATCATCGTCAAAAATTATTGCTTACTCCCGATAACCTTGATAAGTTTAAACTGAATGTAAGAAGCGGGTTTTATTATCAATACATGCGTAATATGCTGCAGTTGAATAATGGTAATGGCTCGTTTAGCGAGGTTGGCCAAATTGCAGGCGTATCAAATACTGACTGGAGCTGGGCCGCTCTCTTAGCAGATTATGACAATGACGGCTGGAAAGACCTCTTTGTTTCAAACGGATATTTCAGGGACTATACTAATCTTGATTTCATCAATTACATGAACGAATATGTGAAAGCTAAAGGCAGGTTACAACGTGAAGATGTAATGGAAATTATTAAAAAAATGCCCTCTTCCAACGTGGTGAACTATATCTTTCAGAATAAGCAGCAAGGCATGTTTGAAAACAAAACTGTAAGCTGGGGGTTAAATCAGCATTCAAACAGCAATGGCGCTGTATATGCTGACCTGGACAATGACGGGGATCTCGATCTTGCGGTAAATAATATTAACCACACTGCATTTATCTACAGGAATGAATCACAAAAATTAAAGAACAATCATTACCTGGATGTGAAGCTTACCGGGGATGGAGAAAATACACAAGGCCTCGGAGCAACAGTCAAAATTTTTTACAAAGGGCAAATGCAACGGTTGGAACAAAATCCTGCAAGAGGTTATTTATCCAGCGTTTCCTCGACACTTCACTTTGGTTTAGGCACCACAGAAAAAATAGATTCACTTGTAATTACATGGGCAGGAGGAAACGTGCAAAAACTATATAATGTAAATGTAAACCAGGTTTTGAAATTAGCAGAAAAAGATGCACATGATAAAATATCACCGATAGAATTTACTGCGCCATGGTTTACAGAAACGGCATCTTCTATAAACTATAAAGAGAACACCGATACAACCATCAACGATTTTAACCGGCAATCTTTGCTCATCAGCCAGCCTTCCTATAATGGTCCCTGCATGGTTAAAGGTGATATCAATAAAGATCATCTTGAAGATATAATCATCGGAGGTGTGGCCGGACAAGCGACTATGCTTTATATGCAACAAAAAAATGGCACATTCATTTCAAAAAATATTGCGGCGTTTGATCAGGATAAGGCTTGTGCTGACGCAGATATCGCCGTGTTTGATGCAAATGCTGACAGCCACCCGGACATTTATATTGCGAGCGGCGGTTACAATAACTTCAACGAATCAGATGAAGTACTTCAAGATCGCCTTTATCTAAATGATGGCAATAACAATTTTATCAGGAGCAGGGATCTTCCCGCGGTTAGTGGCAGCAAATCATGCGCGAGGACACAAGACATCAATGGCGATGGCGCTCCCGATATTTTTGTTGGTGGCAGGGTTATTCCCGGGAGATATCCTGAAACACCAAAGAGTTATATCCTGATCAACGATGGCAAAGGGAATTTTTCGGATCAAACACAACAGGTTTGTCCTGAGCTTTCCAAAGCGGGCATGGTAACCGATGCAGCCTGGGTTGATCTTGATATGGACAGCAAAAACGAATTGGTGATAGTGGGGGAATGGATGCCCGTTACTGTTTATAAAATTGAAAACGGAAAATTGGTAAACAGCACCGGTAAATTTTTTGACAAGAATTATTCTGGCTGGTGGAATAACATTTCCGTTGGGGATTTTAACGGAGATAAACGGCCTGATCTTCTTGCCGGCAACATGGGATTAAATACCCAATTCAAAGCATCAGGAAAAGAACCGCTCGAAATATATTACAACGACTTTGATAATAACGGCTCTGTCGATCCCATATTTAGTTTTTATATACAGGGAAAAAGATATCCCTATATCACCCGTGATGAATTGTTGGGACAATTACCGGCAATGCGTAAACACTTTGCAGATTTCCAAACCTATGCAGACATAACCATGGACGATCTTTTTGAAAGTAACATTTTAAAAAATGCCGGCCATCTTGTTGCCGATCACATGGCTACCACCTGCTTTATCAGCAATGCATCCGGCAAATTTGAAGTCAGGAAGTTGCCTGTACAAGCGCAATACTCGCCGGTTTATACAATTGATACAATGGATTTTAATGGCGATGGCAATACTGACCTTTTGCTATGTGGCAATAACAGTTTCACAAAGATCCGGCTCGGAAAATTTGATGCGAATTATGGTGTATTGCTTGCCGGTGATGGTAAAGGAAATTTCAGATATATTAAACAAACTGAATCTGGTTTTCATATACGCGGAGATGTGAGAAGTTGTGTTGGGGTCAACGATAAAATTTACTTTGGTATTTGTGGCGAAAAATTAATTGCTTATACCATGAAGAAAAAAAATAAATGAGAAATGTAAGATCGATAAAGTTGTTTTTTATTTGCTGTTTAGTTTTTCTTACAATATTCTCGTCGTGTGAACAGAGAAAACAAAAATTGCCCGAAGATTATGAACTGGCAACTGCCTGGGCAGACATGGCTAACTATATCACCCAAAATACGCCTGCCAATTCTCCAACATTCGCTTCACGTTGTTTTGGATATATCGGTCTTACTATGTACGAGTCTGTTGTAAACGGTTATCCTGAATACCAATCGGTCGCTCCTCAGTTAAATGGCCTTGGTAATTTGCCTCTGCCTGAAAAAGGGTTTACATACAGTTGGTCTTTGGCTTTAAATGCAGGCCAGGCTGAGATCCTGCGCAATATTTATATTCAAACGTCAGATATAAACAAAGCAAAAATTGATTCACTCGAACAACACTTTGAAATGATTTTCAAAGATGCAATTGACAATGACACTATCGCTAACCGGTCAGTAGCATACGGGAAAAAAATAGCGTTGACTATTTTTGAATGGTCAAAAACGGATGGCGGTCATCGTGGCTATCTCAACAACTTTGATATAAAAATGGTATTTGAACAAAAGCCGGGATGCTGGCAGCCACCCCTCTATGCACAAACTTTCAGTCATTTACCTTTGCATCCGCACTGGGGACAAAACCGTACTTTCTTAAT
>DATBFI010000585.1:0-4510 GCA_036558585.1 Chitinophagaceae bacterium | reverse complement strand
TGAATTGTCTGCCAACCTGCTGCTCCAGTTGCTGAATTCTTTTCTGCAATTGTACTTTTTCTGCGGCACGATTTAATAGTGGAATAATTTTATCATTGTCATCTCCTTTGATGATATAATCAAAGGCACCATTTTTCATGGCGCGTACGCCGTCGGAGATATTACCGTAAGCAGTAAGCAAAATAATTTCTACAGAGGGGTAAATGGGTTTAATATCTTTTACAAAATCAACACCATTGCCGTCAGGAAGTTTTACATCACACAACACAACATCTACATGTTCCCTTTCCAGAACGTTCTTTGCGATTTTTAATGTACCCGCTTCAAAAATGGTATAACCCTCTAACGTAATGATGCGTTTAAGCAGGCTGCGAATTTTTTCTTCGTCATCTATAAGCAATATGCTATTCATCAAAAACAAATATCAAAGCTAAAAATAAGATGGCAGTGAATAAGAAAACAAACAAGTTCATTTATTAAGTTCAAAGTTCTTAAAGGAATTATTTTAACCGTGCATAAAAAAGCAGGTGCAATACTACACCTGCTCCCGATTCTTTGAATAAATAATTTTATTATTGTTCTTCGCCACCCTCAATCAATACTGTGGCTTTATTGTTGAGTACTTCAACAAACCCGCTTTGTATTGCAAAAAAAGAATAATTGTTTTTATCGTTTAAAACTTTTAGTGTTCCCTTTTTCAATGCACTTACAAGGGGTGCGTGCCTGTCCAATACTTCAAATAACCCCCCGATACCTGGCAGTTGCACGCCATACACTTCCCCGCTAAAAAGCTTTTTTTCCGGTGTTAATATCTCGAGAGTCATGCCCCTATCCCCTAAAGGGGAATTTAATTTTTAAAAATCGTTGATTAAAGAACAAAAATGTACAAGTGTGCGACGCAACAGAAGTTGATTTAAGCAATGCAGATGGCCATATAAATATTCTTTTCATTAGCACATT
This sequence comes from Chitinophagaceae bacterium, assembly GCA_036558585.1. Classification (GTDB taxonomy): domain Bacteria; phylum Bacteroidota; class Bacteroidia; order Chitinophagales; family Chitinophagaceae; genus DATBFI01. The sequence continues at coordinate 3,550 of DATBFI010000585.1, read as the reverse complement.
CACATATTTAGACATTATCCCTGTGCCTGTGCCAGCAACTTTTTACCTTTTTCAATTGCGTCCTCTATTGTACCTACAAGATTAAATGCTGCTTCAGGATATTCATCCACTTCACCATCCATGATCATATTGAAGCCCCTTATGGTATCTTCAATATTTACAAACACACCTTTTAAACCTGTAAAGGCTTCAGCTACATGGAAAGGCTGACTAAGGAACCTTTGCACGCGTCTCGCACGTGATACAGTTAATTTATCTTCATCGCTTAACTCGTCCATACCAAGAATAGCAATGATATCCTGTAATTCTTTGTAACGCTGCAAAATTAGTTTAACACGGTTGGCGCAATCATAATGTGCATCACCAACAATGTTTGGTGTAAGGATCCGCGAAGTAGAATCCAGCGGGTCAACGGCAGGATAAATACCAAGGTCAGATATTTTGCGGCTTAATACAGTTGTCGCATCAAGATGAGCAAAAGTTGTAGCCGGAGCAGGGTCAGTTAAGTCATCTGCAGGTACATACACTGCCTGTACCGAAGTGATAGAACCATGTCGTGTTGAAGTAATTCTCTCCTGCATTATTCCCATTTCAGTAGCGAGTGTTGGTTGATAACCTACTGCTGAAGGCATGCGTCCAAGCAATGCTGATACTTCGGAACCAGCCTGTGTAAACCGGAAAATATTATCAACAAAAAACAGGATGTCTCTTCCTTTGCCCGTACCGTCACCATCACGGAAATATTCTGCAACGGTCAAACCGCTTAAAGCTACACGGGCACGTGCTCCGGGAGGTTCATTCATCTGCCCGAATACAAACGTAGCCTGGGAACTTTTAAGTGTATCCATGTTCACTTTACTTAAATCCCATCCTCCTTCTTCCATGCTGTGTTTAAAAGCGTCGCCATATTTCATGATGCCTGCTTCAATCATTTCACGCAACAAATCATTACCCTCACGTGTGCGTTCACCTACTCCGGCAAACACACTCAGACCACCATATCCTTTGGCGATATTATTAATCAATTCCTGTATTAATACTGTTTTACCTACACCGGCGCCACCAAACAAACCGATCTTACCGCCCTTTGCATATGGCTCGATAAGATCAATAACTTTAATGCCTGTAAACAAAACTTCTGTTGCCGTGCTTAGGTTTTCAAACAATGGAGGCAAAGCATGAATAGGTCGACCATTTTCTTTACTTACCTGTGGCAGACCATCAATCGCATCTCCTGTAACATTAAACAAGCGACCGTTTATTGCTTCGCCGGTAGGCATTGCAATTGCTTTTCCCGTGTCAATCACTTCCATACCACGCGTTAAGCCTTCTGTGGCGTCCATTGCAATTGTACGAACGCTGTCCTCACCAAGATGCTGCTGTACTTCAAGCACAAGGGTACCGCCGCCATCTCTTTTTAATTCCAGGGCATTGTAAATCTCTGGCAGATCTCCTTCATCAAACTGAACATCAACTACGGCACCGATAATTTGTTTGATCTTACCTTTATTGGCCATAAATAACAATTTATTTTAGCAGGTTTAATTTAACTCGTTAATTATGTTGTTTTTAGCTGTTTGTATCGGATCAAAAAAATGGTCTTTTCTGATTGTGCGGCAAAGGTAAGGGAAACAGGTGTTCAAAGTTGATGCCGGCAGTTTAAAGTTATTTTTTGAAAGAGTCAGCAAGATAAAAACTCGGTCCGATCTTAATGGCATTCACCGTCACATACTCCAACACTTGAATATCAGCAGGCATCGTAGCATATTTTTTGTTTAGTAAAAAAATAAATAGTAGTACCTTATGAACTGGGTAGATGCCTCGCTAATTTTGATCGTCTTATTAGCTATTTGGGGCGGATGGCAAAAAGGCTTTATTTCCGGGGGACTGAATTTAATTGCATGGGTTGGCAGTTTGTTGATTGGATTTTACTTTTATCCTTCTACAGCTAATTTTATAGAAAAACATATATCTTCCCTCGATGTGTGGACGCTTCCGGTTGCTTTTGTAAGTACCATCATCATTGCCCGTATTTTTCTTGCAATTATTGTCTATGCAATATTAAGTGTAACGCCGCCGCAGCTGCATCGAAACGAACTCAACCGTTTTTTAGGCATTATTCCCGGTTTTATCAATGGTGCTATTTATGCCACATTAATTGCCGCATTATTATTAGCCTTTCCCTTATCAGATAAAATTTCGACTGAAACACGCGACAGCAAGATTGCAAACAGACTTACAGTTGGAGTAGAATGGCTCGAAGAAAAGCTCTCTCCTGTATTTGACAAAGCGGTGAATCAAACAATCAATAAATTAACCGTTGAGCCTAACTCCGAAGAAAGCGTAAGTCTGCCTTTCACCACTTCCCGCATAAAAGTTCGATCAGATCTCGAGAAAAAAATGATCGATATGGTAAATGAAGAGAGAAGAAAACGAGGACTAAAGATATTAACACCTGATCCGGAGCTAACAGCAGTTGCAAGGGCTCATTCGGAAGATATGTTTATAAGAGGTTATTTTTCTCACTACACTCCTGAGGGTAAAGACCCGTTTGACCGGATGAGAAGAGCGGGAGTTAAATTTTCACAGGCGGGCGAAAATCTTGCCTTAGCTCAAACTCTTTCTATCGCGCACCAGGGTTTAATGAATTCGCCCGGGCATCGTGAAAATATTCTTCGCCCCGCCTTTGGGCGAATAGGGATTGGTATTTATGATGGAGGCATACATGGATTAATGATAAGCCAGGAGTTTAGAAATTAAAGTTAGCAGTTTACAAAACTTTCTAAACCGTGTTGTAATTAATAAAGTGATTGGTGAATATTTTGGTTTAACGGTTCAACATTGAAAACAACTCTTCTCTTCTTTCGTGTAAGTGTTTAGCAGTATCAATTGCCACTTCCAGCTCATCATTCCTGATCGCTTCTATTGCTTTTTCAATAAATATATCAACTGAAATTCCTCCATGAGTTTGATGTATATCATGCCTGCTTTGATAGCCTAATTCAGTATCTACCGCCGGAGGCGCAATTTCAAAAACTTTTACAGGAGTATTACGTAATTGATATCTTAACGACAGTGTAATAGAGTGAATAGCGGCTTTGGTAGCACCATATACAGCCACGCTAGCCATAGGCGTAAAAGCTAAACCTGAAGAAATATTAATAATAGCTGCCTCATCTTTTTGTTTTAACTGTTGTGCAAATAGGGAAGTTAAATGCACCGGGGCTATAAAATTAGTTTCTACTTCTTGTCTTACCTGATCAATATCTATTTTATTTGTCAGATCAATTTTTAACTGGATGCCTGCATTATTGATCAGCATATTTATACCCGGATAATTTTCTAACACCCAACTGGCTAATGCTTCCCTTTCAGCAGCAGTGGCAATGTCGCAAACGCGGGTAATAATTCCCGGAAATTTTTCTTTTATTGCCGTAAGCCTGTTCTCTCTTCGTCCGCAAATGATCACTTCGTTTTGCAACTGAACAAATTCTTTGGCAAAAGCAAGGCCAATGCCTGAAGTGCCTCCCGTTATTAAAATTGTATTGCC
>DATBFI010000584.1:0-3880 GCA_036558585.1 Chitinophagaceae bacterium | reverse complement strand
CTCTGACGACGAATAAGGATAATTTATTTTTTTTCCTGAAACCCATTTTGTAAGAAGCGTTTCTTTTTGAGTAAAGCACCAGGCATTGTTTCGCGAGTCGAAATAAATTTGTGAAATGGCATTTGCTGAATCATGCAGAGGCAGCACATTAAGAAATTTTCTTGATGTCAAATAATCTGCCCTGGCTTCTTTCCAGTCAATTACTATGCAATCGTAAACTCCGGTGCCAAGAAAAATTCTTTCTTTTGAATCCTTTGCAAATCGCGCAGCATTCAGGGCAATAAAACCATATTCACGATATGGTAATTTTATAGCCGTGAACTGCTTCGCCTTCTTATTAAATCGATAAACAGCCGTATTTGCATTGATAAGCAGGATGGAATCATTCACTAAATAAATATCATACATTAACGAAGGCATTGTGGAGTTCGGTAATTCATACCTTTTTATTTTGCCTGTTACGGGATCAAGGCTATTTAATCCTTTGTTTGTCGAGATCCATAAAATACCATCTTTATCTTCTTTAATGCAATGCACATGATTTCCGGAAATGCTGTTCGTATCTTCGGGATCATACATATAATACCTGAAGCGATAACCATCATAACGGTTTAAGCCACGATGTGTACCGATCCATAAAAAACCCTGCCTGTCCTGGAGCAGGCAGTAGACTACATCTCCTGACAAACCATCTTTAGAGGTAATTCGATTAAAGCTTAATTCAGGCTGTTGAGCATTTGCATATAAACATGCTGCGAAAGACAAAACGGATAAGGAAAGATGCAGCAGTTTCATACATTTAAGTTAGTAACAAGTTTATATTTATACAAGAGAAATGACGTGAATAATCTTAACAGAATTATTTATGCGTTTCTGAGATAATCAAATCTATGAACCCCGTACAAGAATATCAATCCCTAAAATCAGGTAGATTTTTAAGTGAGTTGGATATGCGTCTGTGTTCATTCCTGATCAATCACTTGCAAAAAAAAGCAGCTGCAGAATTGCAGCCGCATAAGGGTAGTAAGGTTGTGACCGATATTCAGCAATACATACCAGAAAAACATGAAAAAAATATTATGCTACAAAGTAAGCCGTAACAAGACCAACGGACACTTCTATCATCCATATGCGAGCTATCTTTTTTCCTTCGAAGTATTTCCATAACACAATGTCGATATAAAAAAGATTTATCTCTGTGATCACAAACAAAGCACACAGGAGCCATTTACTGATATCGTCTCCTGTGATAAGCCAGTACACACATAACACCGGTAAAAAAAGTGCGGTGAGTAAAAAAGGTGATAGCCGTTTAAGAATACGTAATTTCAGAGGTGATCTTTTCAGAGGAAAACCTGTTGGAATACTTTCCTGCTTTTGTTGTGTTAAGTCTAATAAGTGAAACAAGGCAGCAGTAAATTGATTTGATAATACCGGCTTGTCTTCAGGGGCAATTTTTGTAGTATGTGTTCGTGGGTCAGCCATAATATATTAATTAGTGGGTCTGGTAATAATTGGATTTATAAACTCATTCTGCTAACCCGCAACAAAACTACAAGTGTAAAGCAGGATTGTCAATCCCAAAAATTAGGTAGATTTTACAGAATGAATTTTTAATGGACTGTTTTAAACTGTACTTCCAAATTTTGCTGCTAATTCCGCTCTTGAATGCACTTTCAGTTTCAGATACATATTTTTAATGTGTGAGTTAAGGGTTTGTGTAGAGATAAAAAAGTTGGCAGCGATCTCTTTATAAGAGAAACCTTTCACAAGAAATTGCAGCACTTCTTTTTCCCTTGGTGTAAGGCTGGTATTATCAAAATATGTTGCGCTTTTCTTCTGATCCCTGTAAAAATAATCAAGGACTTTAGAAGCGATCAGTCCATTCATGGCAGATTCACCCCCGCTCACTACATGTATTGACTCGATGATCTTTTGTGGTGAGTCTTTTTTCAACAGGTAACCATTGGCGCCGGCCTTAATGGCACTAAAAATTTTTTCTTCATCTTCAAATACGGTAAGCATGAGGATCTTCAAATCGGGCCATTGTTGTTTCAGTTGCCATACTCCCTGTATGCCGCTGATGCCGGGAAGATCAATATCCATGATCACAACATCCGGTTTTGCTTGCTTGAACAATTCCATCATATTGCCGCAATTCCCAAGTTTATGAATAAGCTGTAGTGAGGCATCCAATTGCAGGATCATGCAGAGTGCCTGCCTGTATTCAGCATTGTCTTCTATTATTGCAACATCAATCATAAGCATATAGGTATTCTTGCCGGTTCTTTCTTTTTCTGTCGAATGAACCAGGTATTTTAAAAAAGATGACCCTGTTTTTTACATGTGGTTGCCCGGCGGTCTGTAACAAAAAAATCACTGGGGTTTCTTTTGTTGCTGAACGCATTTTACTATCGGGGACCCTGCACTTTTAAATGGAGAGGGGTTGTATGGCAGTTAGCATCGCATCGACGTCTGAATATTTTATTAATTACTTCTTTAGTACACGACAAGATTTTAGGCTTACCTTCTCTTATAGGTAGATCCCATAAAGAGGTAAATTTTTAAAAAGGATACAACCATAAAAGAATTGCATTTCGGGTTAATCAAAGAAGCAAATTGTTCTGTTATTATCCTGTTGACCTGTCAATGTTATTGAGAGCTTTCTTACTAAGAATGATCAAAATTAAATTCAGAAAAGACGAAAAACAACTACATAACCATGTGGAGGTTTAGATAAAGTTGACTGGTTGATAAGTTGATTAGTTGAATGGTTGAATGGTTGATAACGATTAGCTTTTTAACTTGTCAACCTCTCAACATATCAACACTTCAACTCTTGCACACATAATCTACCTAATTTATGGGATTGACAAAGGCTTTTATCTTTGATAAATTCAATGCTATGCACAATTAATATTTGGTGAATAGTTATTCCTTAGAAAATGTACCTGATAAGTTATGAATTTGATAAACAATGAAACGGGTTCCCTACAGAAGGTTATTATAGAGAGATAAAAAAAGAAGAGTAGTGTTAATAGCTGAAGTCCTGAAATGCTTATTAGCCGGGGGTGAGGATACGAGGACGTAATTTTAGTGAGAAGCTTTTCCTTTTTTAGAAGGATGTTTTAGCCCGGTAATTTTATCGCCGGAAAATTCGATAATAAGCGGCCTGTTGTTCTTTGAATGACAAATAATTTTATTGCCCACAACTTCCCATTTCATAGTGAAATCATTTCCAAAATCTGTAAAGCCTCTTGTCTTTTTCATATTTCAAAAATACACTTTTCAATTTATCATTACAAAAATCATGCTCTAAAATGGCCGGTATATTATTTTCTGTATTTGAAGGAGATGAAATTACTGTGTGTCAACTTGAGAATGTAGCCTCCGGAAGTGGTACTTCTCATAGCTCGCAGCTAATATACATCCGTCATTACAGGCGTGGTTGACTTGCCCATTTGTTCAATAAATCTTCTTTCCTTCACCAGGTAACCATTTCCCTTGGCGCAGAAATGCACTTTCAAATTTTCAACACTCATAGGATTACCTGCAGGTATATCGGCAATATTGGTATGACTTATTTCATGCCCGTCAATAATTATTACGAGTCCGCTGCCTATTGCTTCCATGCGGTTTCCAAGAGTGATCAGCATACCGGTATCTTCACCCAACCCAATACCGATGCAGGATGGATTAGCGGCTACAACCTGCGCCAGTCTTCCAAAACGTCCGCGCTTTTCAAAATGAGAATCGAATATTACATTATCCATAAAACCGAGACCTGTAGTAGTTTTTACTTCACCTTTTAAATGGGCACGGCTTGAGCTTCCTTCGTATATCATTGTTCTGCTCATGGCCATTGCACCGGCAGAGGTCC
>DATBFI010000583.1:0-5685 GCA_036558585.1 Chitinophagaceae bacterium | reverse complement strand
TGCAATCACCTGGCCTGTTATAAATTTAGAATGATCGGATAATAAAAATACGGCGGCACCATCCGCATCTTCAGGGATCCCAATTCTTCCGCCATCCAAAGGTTGTTTTGTTTGAATGAATTGCATAATCGCCTCATCATGCGTCGCTCGTTGCGACATAGGCGTTTCGATCAATGAAGGTGCAATTACATTCACTCTTATATTATAGGGTGCATAGTATGCAGCTACTGCTTTTGTAAAACCAATCACTGCAGATTTTGTTGCAGCATATGCGTGTGTTGAAAAATATTTTGGCGAGGGAGAAAAGCCAAGCACTGATCCCATGTTAAGGATAACTCCTCTCCTTTTATTGTTCATAAAATATTTTATTGCAGCCCTGTTTGAGAACATAAGTGATGTAAGATTCAATTGCAAAGTTTTTTCCCAACCCTCCAATGTGATTTCATGCAACGGGCCATCACCAAATTTTCTTCCGCTTCCTCCCGCTACGTGATACAATCCATCAAAGCCACCAAATTTATTGATACAAGCTTGAATAGCCTGGTCTGCAAGAGTTTCATTTGTCGCGTCTCCAGTTATTACGACACCATTGTTCTTTAATTTGCTTTCCGCTTCATCAACCAGTTCGGGATCTTTTCCCACGGCCACAACCTTAGCGCCTTCCTCAATACAGGCTATCGCAGCAGATAAACCCATTCCTGCAGTGCCACCAATAATGACGATCCGTTTTTCTAAAAGCCATTCTTTATGCATCTGTTTTGGTGAATGGTGAATAATGAGATGAAGTACACGAGTGCGACGCAACGAAGCCGTATGCCTGTTCTATTGCCCGGTTAACAATAAAAAATCTGTCACTTCAAATTAGCACATTAAATGTTCTGTTTCTTCAATTCATTTACTGCGTGATCTGCAGCTCTTGCGGTTAATGCCATATAAGTTACTGAAGGATTCTGACATCCGCCCGATGTCATACTGGAACCATCGGATACAAAAACATTTTTTACCGCATGCATTTGATTAAATCCATTCAGGATAGATGTTTTAGGGTCCCGACCCATACGTGCGGTACCCATTTCATGAATGCCATGACCGAGCGGAGCATGATTATCAAAATGGGCGATATCTCTAAATCCAGCCTTTTCAAGCATTTCAGCACCCTGTGTTAAAATATCTTCTGTCATGTTGTTCTCATTAGTTTTAAACTCGGCGCTTATATGCAGAACAGGCATTCCCCACGCATCTTTTTCGTCCTTACTAAGCACTACTTTGTTTTCATAATAAGGCAAACATTCTCCCATACCAACCATCCACATATTCCATGCGCCGGGCTCTTCCATTTTTTCTTTCAGATCATTGCCAATTATAGCCTCACTGCTTGCAGTCGAGCCCTGGTCTCTTGATCCACCACATGCATAGGCATATCCGCGCAAAAAATCTTTTTGTTTATCATTTCTAAAATTTCTGAAACGCGGAAGATAAACACCCGCTGGTCTGCGCCCATAATAATACTGATCCTGGAAGCCATCATGTTTTGCATACAAACGTGCGCGGTAATTATGATCCATCAGGTAATGGCCCAGTACACCACTATCATTCCCTAACCCGTTTGGGAAACGCGACGATCTGGAGTTTAAAAGGATCAAAGTAGAGTTGAGTGTGCATGCATTTACAAAAATGATCTTCGCAAAATATTCCGTTGCGGCCTTTGTATTCGTATCAATTACGCGAACACCGGTTGCTTTTCCTTTTTGTTCGTCGTAAATAATAGAATGCACAACTGCAAAAGGGTGCACTGTTAAATTGCCCGTTGCCGCGGCGGCGGGAAGTGTGGCAGAATTGCTGCTGAATGACGCACCAAAAGGGCAACCTCTTGCACATAAATTTCTATACTGGCAAGGGCCGCGACCATTTATTTCTTTTGTAACATTTGCGGTGCGTGAAATAATTAGATTTCTTCTGGGGTAATTGCTCTCAATACTTTGCTTAAAATGTTTTTCGATGCAATTCATTTCCATGGCAGGCATATACTCCCCGTCAGGCACCTGTGCAAGCCCATCCCTGTTACCACTGATACCCGCAAATCTTTCCACGTAAGAATACCAGGGCGCAATTTCTTTATAACGGATCGGCCAGTCAATTTCAATTCCCTCTTTAGCATTTGCTTCATAGTCAAGATCGCTCCACCGCTGGGTCCAGCGTGCCCATATCAAAGACTTGCCGCCAACCTGGTAGCCTCTTACCCATGTAAATGGTTTTTCTTCCACGTAAGGATGTTCTTTATCCTTTACAAAAAAATGTTGTGTACTTTCTGTAACCACACCGGCCCTGCAGAGCTGCGGGTTCTCATCAACAAATTTTTTTGAAAGCGTATCACGATGCGGAAATCCCCATGGTGGTGTATTGGCAGTTACATAATCTTTTATATGCTCAACATTACGGCCGCGCTCAAGCACCAGCGTTTTCAAACCCTTTTCACAAAGTTCTTTTGCAGCCCATCCCCCGGAAATGCCCGACCCAATCACAATTGCATCGTAAGTATGCTGCTCTTTACCATCACCATTTATATTAACTAAAGAATCATTCCTGTTAGTTGAATCAGAAAATCTGCCCATGATATTTTTTTATTTTTATGCAGCAGGCTATTGAATATAAATGAGGCTTCAGTTGCGTCGCACTCTTGTACTGTTTGATTTATGGCAGCAACGAAGACGTTAATAGCCACTTTCAGTAATAAAAATTAAGCGAAAATGAACTGCCAAGTTCATAAATAAAAAACTAAACAAAAAAAATTTTCTATAGACGCTAACCAGTATTTACAATACAGCTTAACATTTTATTGCTAAACTTAAACATCATGTATTTGTCTTTAATACATCATTCACTTAAAAATTTCAAGTATGAAAAAAATTTTTACACTTTTATTTTCACTAAGCATTTTAGGTTCTGCATTTGCGCAATCACAGTGTATTTATCCCGGACCTGCTGACCACGCAATAGTTATCAGCAACAAATATCATCGCTATGTCGAAACCTATTCTTTCACGCGTCATGAAAGAGATCTGCAGCTTACAAAAGTTAATCAAACTTACAACGCCATGCTGAAGGGTGTAATTAATATGCGTGTTTTAAGTCCCGCAGAAAAATTAAAGCTAATCCGCATGATTGAGAACAACAGGGATGAAAAAGTAAAAGCAATACATGCCCGCTTTAATGATCAGAGGAATAAGTTTAACGACAGGTACTACGATGAACATTTTAACTGGAGAGGGTAACACAAAATGAAAGATCCCCGCTAAAGCGGGGATTCTATTTTATACAACCTCAAATATTGCACAAAAAAATTATAAATTTTTTATTTAGATTATACTTACCTGTTTGACCACTAAATAAACTTTTCAGCATTTCGTTTCACCCTCATTTTATTAACAAGAAAAAATCCTTTGGTATAATCATTGCCGCTTTTATGGCTACAGCGTTAAATTGCATCGGCAATTATTACACACTATCTTATGAATTTACAACCAAAGAAAGTATTAACTGAAAATGAAGTACAGACTGGTTTAAAACTGGTGATCGCAGATGGTTTAACAGCTGAGGCCATGACTACCCTTACAGGTGGAGCTTTCCTCGTAGCAATGGCCTTATTAATGGGTGCCAACAATTTCCAGATCGGTCTGCTTGCAGCTCTTCCAACCTTTACCAATATGTTCCAGTTATTGTCTATATGGCTTGTGCGCCGCTACAATAACCGGCGCGCAATAGCTGTGATTTGTGGACTGTTGGCAAGATCCCCTTTAGTAATAATCGGGATCTTACCCTTGTTTACGTCTTCATCAGTAGAAGTGCTGATCTTTTTTCTTTTCTTTTATTATTTCTTTGGCTCAATTGCAGGCCCAAGCTGGAATTCATGGATGAAAGACCTCGTACCTGAAAAATCGCTGGGTGCATATTTCTCGCGCCGAAGCAGCTATACACAATCACTCAATGTTATACTAAGTTTGCTGCTTGCGTTATTTATCGATTATATTAAAACTAAATTTCCGCAGTACCAGCTTAATACTTATGCCTATATGTTCATAGCGGGAGGAGCCATTGGTATTATAGGCTCACTCATTTTGTCAAAAGTGCCGGAACCGCAGTCATTCCTGACCAATGAAAATATTTTTAAACTCTTTAAACGCCCGTTGAAAGATGGAAATTTCCGAAGACTACTTGTATTTAATTCTGCATGGGTATTTGCACTTAATATCGCTACTCCTTTTTTTACAGTATTTATGATGAAGAATCTCAATCTTCCTTTGTCGTATATAATTGCACTCGGCATTATTAGCCAGATAAGCAGTATTTTAACCATTCGCCTCTGGGGCAGATTCGCTGACCGTTACAGCAATAAAACCATTATTGCAATCGGTGCCCCGCTTTATATTTTCTGTATCATCGCGTGGTGCTTTGTGGGAATTTATACGCATTCGTATATGAATCTTGGGTTGCTTGTGCTTATTTATATATTCAGCGGTATTGCAACTGCAGGTATCAATCTTTCTCTTACCAATATTGGCTTAAAGCTGGCACCAAAAGAAGGGGCTATTGTTTATTTATCAACAAAAAGCATTATTACTGCTGCGTTTTCTACAATAGCTCCTTTGACAGGCGGCTATTTAGCCGATTATTTTACTCTTCGTCATTTGAATCTTACAGCAGAATGGGGCAGTCCTCACGTAACCAAAGTATTTCGTTTGCTCGAGCTGCACGAGTGGAATTTTCTATTCCTGATAGGTGCTTTACTTGCTTTATTTGCCTTGCAATTACTTTTGCCGGTTAAAGAAACAGGCGAGGTGGAAAAAGATGTAGTGGTTCGTGTTCTCCGCAGCAATATAAAGAACAGGCTAAAAGAAAGTTTCATAATTGGTAACTTAATTAACCTGGGAGAACAGGTTTTGGCTATCATAAAACGTGAGCGTTAAATGCATGGTCTGGCTCAAACTCAAACCCTGTTCCTTGTCCTGCTGGTATATGTCTGACACTTCAAAAAGTGTCTGACATCTATATTGGTAATCGTACTATAAACTCCGACCCCTCACCTTCTTTACTGTCTACTTTTTCCGAAGGAATCCTTACGGATATTTCCCCACCATGTGCTTGAAGCCCCCATCCCCTAAAGGGGAGTAACTAAAACTGGCAATTGAACCACAAACTCACTTCCTCACCCTCTTTTGTCTCTACTTTCATTTCGCTGTTATGCGCTTTGATAATATCATAGCTTAAACTTAAACTCAATCCTGTTCCCTGTCCTGTTGGTTGAGCTCCCAACCCTCCAAAGGAGTCCTTCGGACCTACAGCTGCCTATCGGCGATGGTTGAAAGATTGTATTCATTAAAGAACCGAAAGTTCGAACCATTTCGTAACATCGGATTTTAATCCGATGATAAAATGGTGTACCTGATTAAGTGCAGTAGGCACGAAACATATTTATACTAACTCTTTGAAAATATATTGTTCATCGTATTCAATTTTGAACTTTTTTAAAAAAGCTATGTATTCATTGTGAAATGTTTGTTTTTTATGATGTGCTTCCTGATTTTGAATATAGTTATAGACTTTATCAACCTGAGATTGACTGTATGAAAATACGCCATAACCCTCCTGCCATTCGAACCGTTCAGAAGTTAATCTGTTGTCATTAAT
>DATBFI010000582.1:0-7552 GCA_036558585.1 Chitinophagaceae bacterium | reverse complement strand
AAATTAGTAAACATCTGATAAATTGTTGAGTGCTTAGTTCAATATTAAGTTATCGATCAGCCGAACACCTTCTATAAAAGCTGCTGTCAATGCTACTGTTTTAATTTGGTCATTATATTCAGTTAAGGGTGTTAACGTATTTGCATCGCAGATTTCTACATAATCAATTTTTTCGAAACCTGCATTCAGGAGCATAGATCTTGCTTCGTCTTTCAGGCGCTGCAAGGTTAAGTGTGATAAATTACCCTTAATAAAGTTGAGCGCTTTATAAAGAGCAGATGCCTTTTGTTTGCCGATTTCAGATAATAAAAGATTGCGGCTGCTCATAGCCAGCCCGCTGGGTTCTCTTTGTGTTGGAACAATATGCAAATGAACCTTTAAATCATAGCTCTCAATTAATTTTTTGATTACCATACATTGTTGATAATCTTTCTGGCCCATAAACAGGTCATCCGGTTGAATTATGCCAAGCAGTTTATGCATTACCCTGCACACACCCTGGAAATGAACGGGCCGGTAATAACCTTCCAGAAGCGTTTCAAGATAACCCAGGTCATATGATGAAGCAAATTTTAGTCCTTCCGGATATATTTCTTCAACAGAAGGAGTAAAAAGTATTTCGTTTTTTATCTTCTCAAGTAAATAGATATCATTTTCAATTGTTACAGGATATTTTTCAAAATCTTTTTTTTCATTGAACTGTGTGGGATTAACAAAAATGCTGCATACGGTTGTATCAACTGATTGTTTGCACTCTTTTATCAGCGAAAGATGACCATCATGTAAAGCCCCCATCGTAGGAACAAAGCCAATTCTTTTACCATTATTTCTCAGGCTGTGAAGCTTGTGTTGTAAGGGAGGAATTTCTTTATAAATAATCATAAGTTAAGAAGATAAAAATGTTTAGTGATGGTATATGTTATGACATTTAAAAGCATTTTCGTACCTTCGCACCCCTGTTTTTTAAGAGTTTTTGAGCTTAATAACTGATCACGAATGTCAGCAAAGAAAAGAATTTTATTTATTGCAACAGAAATGTCTCCGTACCTGGAGTTGACAGAGTTCGCAGAAATTGTAAACAGACTTGCCATTAAAAGCAACGATAATGGATTGGAAGTAAGATGTATTATGCCGCGTTTTGGAGTGATTAATGAACGCAGGCATCGTTTACACGAGGTGGTTCGTTTATCCGGAATAAATGTGTCGGTTGATAATGATGATTACCCCCTGCAAATAAAAGTTGCGTCATTGCCAAACGCCCGATTGCAGGTATATTTCCTGGATAACGAGGATTTTTTTAAAAGGAAGTTCATATTTCATGATGAGCATGACAAATGGTTCGAGGATAATGATCTGCGCACAATATTTTTTTGTAAGGGAGCTCTGGAAACCGTAAAGAAATTCGGCTGGCCACCTGATATTATTCATTGCAGCGGCTGGATGACCGGCTTAATTCCCATGTATATTAAAACGGCATACAAACGTGAGCCGGTTTTTACTCATAGTAAAATTATATTCACAATCGGCGAGAACACCTATAAGGAAAAACTTGGAACATCCTTCACTGAAAGAGCAGGCATTCATGCCAACATAAGAGAAAAAGATCTCGAAGTATTTAATTATGGTAATAATACTGCTATGTTCAGAGGTGGTGCTACTTTTGCTGATGCCATTACATTTGGTACCGATAAAGCTGACAAAAAACTCCTGGATGAATTCTCAAAAGTGAAAGGAAAAAAAGTACTTCCCTTTACAGGGTGGGATACTGATTTAACAGAGTATTTAGAATTGTATAACGAGCTTGCGCTGAAGTAATTTTTACATGAATTTATCGGTTGTGAGGAAACAATTTGCTTTATTTTTATTGCTTTTGGTTTTTTTCTTTTCAGCATGCACAAAGATTGTCACTACTGATATTGGAACTGGTTTAGTGCCCCCGGTTGATAGCGTCATCACAAAAGAAATGTACCTTGATATAGTTTCTAAAAATATAAAGGATACGTTCACAAGAGTGGCCACAGGTGATGTCCATTCTTTGGGTTATGTTGATGATCCTTTATTTGGAAAAACAACAGCATCTATTAGTGTACAACTTAAACCTACTTCTTTTCCTTTTTATTTTCCGGGTGCAAAAGATAGCCTTTCTATAGATTCTACAATATTGATTTTAAGTTATAAAGGTGTATGGGGAGATTCTTCAAAACCTCTTGCATTCAGAGTTTATGATATACTTCAGGATGGGTTACCATCAGATGTAAATCTTAAGCCGGATACTGCTTATCCCACAAACCATATCGTACCGCGGGGCAATGAGCTAACTGAAAATAAGGCGCCGAAATATGTTTATCCAAACAGGTTAAACGATTCAGTAAAGCCAGATCCTCTTTTCGAGCAAGCTTCTCATCAATTAAGGATTACGCTGGATAAATCCTATGGGGACAGGCTGCTTCACAATTACGACTCAACAACTGCCTACAAAAATGATTCGTTGTTTGACCTGGCATTTAAAGGCTACCAGATCGTTCCTGAAGCAACAGGCAATTCTCTTTTAAAGATTAATTTATTAGACACGAATACCAAACTCGCAATTTATTTTAAATATCCGGGTGATTCGGGCAAAACGGTCACTGCTGTGCGATATTTTCGCTGCAACCAATATACCTGCGGCAGTACAAATTATATTCAGCATAACCGAAGCGGAAAAGAAGTTGAATCATTCCTTCCTCCTGTTTCGGATGGTAAGATTAATGACAGTCTTATTTTTATAGATGCAAATCCCGGCATTTATGCACGCTTACAAATCCCAACACTCGATTCCGGCAAGCTTCCAAATATGATCATTCATCGTGCTGAAATACTGATGGAGCAGGCACCTGATCTTACCTATAACAGTGATATGTATTTAACATCTCCCAATTTATTTATTACACCCTTTAGCAACGATTCATTGAGAAGATTTGCGCTGCCAAATGACGTTCAATTATCAAGTGGTTTTATTTCAAATCAATCTTTGTTTGGTTGTTATCCATCCAAAAAAACTGATCCTTCTTCAGGGAAGCAAATCAGTAAATATAGTTTTGATATCTCGAGATATGTACAGGGGATCATTACACGGCATGAAAAATCTTATCCGCTTATTTTATATGGCCCTTCGGTACGTGATTTTGTTTATATTACAGAAACTTCACCAATAACTGTTTTTACGGGTGTTGTTTCTTCATCAGACAATTCTTTTGTTCCGTTGAATGCACCTGCAGCAGGAAGAGTAAGATTAGGCGGAGCGAGCAATTCAACACATAAAATGAGGTTGCATATTGTTTATTCCGAATTATAGTAATTAGTGCTAAAGTTATATTCCTCGTAGTGATTTAATTGTAATAAATTGCCCGCAAACAAAAAGAAAATAACACTAAAAATTCACTTCTTTTTTTAAACATCACCAATATTCTTCTGAACATTATCTTTGCACCCTGAAAAATTTTTTATGCCTTATTTATTTACTTCTGAAAGTGTGTCAGAAGGTCACCCGGATAAAGTGGCCGATCAAATATCTGATGCATTGATTGATAATTTTCTTGCTTTTGATCCCAACAGTAAAGTTGCCTGCGAAACGCTTGTTACAACGGGGCAGGTAGTGCTTGCAGGTGAAGTAAAAAGCAAAGCATACCTTGATGTGCAGGAAATTGCCCGTAACGTAATTCGTAAAATTGGTTATACCAAAAGCGAGTATATGTTTGAAGCAAATAGCTGCGGAATTTTATCTGCCATCCATGAACAGTCGTCTGACATAAACCAGGGGGTAGACAGGCTGAAAAAGGAAGAACAAGGTGCTGGTGACCAGGGAATGATGTTTGGCTATGCTACCAATGAAACAGAGGACTACATGCCATTGGCACTCGATATTGCACATAAATTATTGCAGCAACTTGCCGCTTTAAGAAGAGAAAATAAAGAAATTAATTACCTGCGGCCTGATGCAAAAAGCCAGGTTACGTTGGAATATGATGACCATAATAAGCCATTGCGTATCGATGCGATTGTAGTATCAACGCAGCATGATGAGTTTGATACAGAAGAACATATGCGGGAGAAAATAAAAAGCGATATTATTAATATTCTTGTTCCCCGTGTAAAAACACAGTATAAAAAATATGCGCATTTGTTTAACGATCAAATAAAATTTCATATAAATCCAACAGGCAAATTTGTCATAGGCGGTCCGCATGGCGATACCGGTTTAACGGGTCGCAAGATTATTGTGGATACGTATGGCGGCAGGGGTGCACATGGCGGTGGAGCGTTCAGCGGAAAGGATCCGTCGAAAGTTGATCGTTCTGCGGCTTATGCAACCCGTCACATTGCAAAGAATTTAGTTGCTGCAGGTGTTTGTGATGAAGCATTGGTGCAGGTTTCGTACGCTATCGGTGTAGCGCAACCAATGGGAATTTATGTAAATACTTTTGGTACGTCAAAAGTGAAATTGACCGATGGTGAAATTGCTAAAAAAGTAAGTACCTTATTTGATATGCGGCCTTATTTTATTGAGCGCCGTTTAAAATTGCGTAATCCTATTTACAGTGAAACTGCTGCTTATGGTCATATGGGACGCAAGCCGGAAATTGTATCAAAAAAATTTACATCTCCGGAAGGTAAAATTGTACAAAGAGATGTTGAATTGTTTACATGGGAAAAACTTGATTACGTAGATAAGATCAGGAAAGCTTTTAAAATAAAGTAGTAATAATTGTGAAGTTTGAAAATCCCGCTTTTATGGCGGGTTTTTTATTTTAACTTTCTTATAAACCGAGTCTTGGTAATTCAATTTGTAGCTCCTGGTACACAAGAGAATAAATTATTACGAGTATCAATTATTATAACTTTGTAATTCAGAATAAGAATCATGCACGAAATAGAACCATTTTATAACTGGCGGCATTTGTATACTGCGGAAGAAGATAAGCGGTCGCCTTTTTATGGTCGTACCTATAGTGAATTTGAATATACGCAAACAGTGTACAATTATTATATTCATCCGCAATGGGATGAATTTGGGAGCAGAACATTATACATGAAAATTTTGTACGCTGATTATGAACAACAGTTTACTGTTATTGAATTAATAGGGGAGTGGAATGATGCGATTGAAAATGATATCATGACAATGAAGCGCGATGTTGTTGATCAACTTATTTCCGAAGGCATTACAAAATTTATTCTTATAACTGAAAATGTGCTCAACTTTCACAGCGGTGACAGAGATTATTATGAAGAATGGTTTGATGAAGTAACTGATGAAAATGGCTGGATCGTTTCGCTTAATATGCCCGAGGCTACCCAATATGATTTCAGGAAAAAGAAACTCAATTATTTTATTGAGCTGATAGATATGCCCAACTGGCGCATATATAAACCGGAGCATTTGTTTATGATAATTAATAATGAGCTCAGCAGGAGGTTGAATGTTTAAGGTACCCTTCCCCTGCATTAAAGTTGCGATTGAAATACTCAAAAAAATTTTAGACTCCGGTTTAACGATCAATATCTATTTACACAAGCAGTTGTCAAATTTTTTTCTCCAATACAAGTAGTTCCAATTCCTGGTTCGGAATGTTTATTTTGTCTTGCGGAAATGGTTTTATACCAGTTGAATGATATCCGCGTCTTTTATACCATGCGACAAGTTCGTGACGAACAGTAATAACTGTCATTACAATTTTATCGCAATTCTGTTCCTGTGCATATTCCTCCGCTGCGGTGAGTAATTGTTTGCCAACACCTGACGCCTGGATATCGGGCAACACACTTAACAATCCAAGATATATTTGGGAGGCTTGCTTTTGCAGGTAAACGCAGCCAATGATTGAGCCATTATCGTTTAAATATTTAAGGATAACGGCGTTCTCATCGCTAAGTAATTCAGTTAATATATTTTCGTTTGTACGTAAACCATCAAAAAGAGCCGTTTCAGATGTCCATGCTTTTTTTGAACCTTCACCTCTGTATGCTTTGTTTATTAACAATACTAACTCGGGAATATCCTCAGTGCCTGCAATGAGAATATTTGGATTAGATATCATCCTGCAAATATATTCCTGATAAAAAAAGAAAAAGAAAGGAAAAACATTCATGTGATTATGCATGTTAGCAGGCCTTGGCTACACATGCACAAACCAATACTGTGCCTGCAAATGCCGGAAGAAATTAAATATCAGCGAGAAGAAAGGATGGCTTGAAATTATTTCATAAGATAGTATTTAACAGCACCCGCAAAAGTGCCAACGGAATCTACCGCTTCTTTTATTTGCTCTTTAGATACTTTAAATTCATTTGACCACCAGTTAAGTTCCGATTCTTCGTAAATATTGATTCTTCTCAGATCGGACGGTGTAGGTTTTTCCGAATTGTCTAACATTAGTTTTGGATATTAAGATTTGAAAAAACAGTAAGTTTTTTAAGTTGTTATGACGAGTTTGTAAACAGTCTGACAAGCTTATTTCTTATTCACATCGCTAACCGATAGGAAAGATAATTAACATTTAAATCCTTTCAGGCAAAACTAATTCACACCATGTGAATTAAGTAAAAAAAGAGATTTAAGAAGTTAAATGTGTATTCCGTACTTTAAATTAATACTGTAAAGTGTTCCACAATCCGCGAATATATTTACCAATACACTGCCTTCGGCTAATTTTTTTCATAATAACATATTACGCTGGTTTAAAGAGTCATTCCACTAAAAATAGAAAAGTGACTTGCTTTCTTTAAAAGTCTTAAGACATAATTATCCCACCGAAACCTCCATTCCTTCTTTTGCGAACATGGAGTTGGGAAAAAATTTCTGGCACTCCTTCTCAATAATGTCGAGAAAATCATCATCATGGTCCGGATCATGATGAGTTACAATAAGTTTTTTAACATTAGCCCTGATAGCTACCTCTACAGCCTGTTCCCATGTGCTATGCCCCCATCCCCTGAACTTTTTATATTCACCTGCGGTATATTGTCCATCGTGAATTAATAAATCTGCATTCTTTGCAAGGTTGACAATATTTTCATCTATACCGTTTATATGTTCAACATCAGTACATACAACAAGCGTTAATGCTTCGTCCTCTATCCGGAATCCATAAGAACCACCGGGGTACATATGATGCTGAGGGATAGCTGTAACATTTGCGCCGAAAAAAGTTTCCCTGTCCCCCGGAGTTAAAAATTCGAATTTAGCTCCCATTGTGTCAAGTTCTACAGGGAAATATTCTTTTTGCATTTGCATCGAAAATATCGCTTTTAAATTTTTTATTTTTCCTTTGCGGCCCATTGCAAGTATTCCAATTCTTTGATCACCGTTATAAGCGGGCGCAAAAAATGGAAGTCCTTGTATATGATCCCAGTGAAAATGGGAAAAGAGGATATTTATTATATTTTGCGATATGCCTTTATCTATTAATTCTTTTCCCAGATTTCGAATGCCGGTTCCCGCATCAATTATTGCAATCCTGTTTGCCTTTTCCCGGAATATTCTTATACAGGTGGTATTTCCACCATATCTTTC
>DATBFI010000581.1:0-4750 GCA_036558585.1 Chitinophagaceae bacterium | reverse complement strand
GGGCAACACATGGTCACTTATCGGAATTAATGGCGGCGCTGCTCATGGCTCAGTTACAATGTATTCTGATGGAAGCTATACCTATACTCCTGCTCAATATTATTTCGGCACTGATATTTTCAATTATCATGTTTGTGACGGTGACGGCGATTGCTCTTCAGCAACAGTAACCATTACAATACCTCAACCAAAATGCACTACCGATGTAACAGGTATTGCAACTGATATTACCTGTAACGGTTCTCATAATGGCGCAATTGATATAACTGTTACAGGTAACAACGGGATAGTTTCTTATGCATGGAATGATGGCAACACAGATGAAGACAGAACCGGCCTTCCGACGGGGACATATTCTGTGACTATAAAAGATGAAACCCTTTGTTCCGCAACTCAATCATTCATAATTAATGAACCTGATGCATTAAATGTGTCAGCATCCCAGGCAAATGTTACAACTGCAGGTGGAACAAATGGTTCAATTGATATTACGGTAACAGGTGGTACAAAACAATATACATATGCCTGGAACAATGGTAGTACAGATGAAGATGCATCCGGTCTTGCAGCCGGAACTTATTCTGTAATTGTTAAAGATGCACATGGCTGCGCAACAGGAGGGACATATATACTAACACAACCGGATTGTAATTTTAAAATAAGCGGCAAAATAACAAATGCATGCTGCTATGGCTCAAATACAGGAGCAATTGATATAACAGTAAGTGGCAACAATGGTTTGGTATCCTACCTCTGGAACGACAATGTTACAAGTGCGAACAGAACAGATTTAATTGCCGGCAAATACAGTGTAACAGCAACTGATGCGACGGGATGTGTAGCAAGTGAAATATTTGCAGTAAAACAGGCTAAAAAAATAAAGGTTACTTCAACAATTACCAATGCAGGTGGAAAAAATAGTTGCGATGGCTCGGCTTCTTTAAGTGCAAGCGGAGGAAATGCTCCCTACACATACACATGGAATGATGGTTTTGTTGGCGCAAGTAGAAATAATCTCTGCAAAGGGCTTTATACAGTGACCGTTGAGGATGCCAGGAGCTGCACGGCTGTTATCAAAATAAAAGTCTTATACGGTTCTTCACAACTTACATCTACAAACACTCAGGACATGAGCATTAATGAGCCTGTAACGATATCTGGTGTGAGTGTTTCACCAAATCCTGTAAAAGACATAGTAAAAATAATCATCAATGCAGTGCATCCGGATAACGCATCGATCATGTTATTTGATCTTTCCGGAAAGCTTATGGCAAGTGATAAAATAAATCTTATTACAGGCAAGAATATCAAAACGATGAATTTTGGTTCGTACACAGAAGGTATTTATATATTAAAGGTGATTTCAGACAATAAAGTACGGACGTTCAAAATTCTTTTACAATAATCTTTGCGAAGAAATATTTTTGTCGGAAGATTTTTAATAGGTTTTTTAAAAAATCTTACTTTATCTTTATGCATACTAAATATTTATGCGAGACTTGTACTCGCATATCTCACAGGGCAAAGTGAGAATTAACCAGCTAACTTAATGCCGCTTATGAGTTACGCAAGGCCATTTACAATAGTTTTCGACAACACTTTTGTAGATGGCTTTTTAATTTAATTGATATCAGCCTTTGCCATTATTGAATTGAAAAAAATGAGGGAAGAAATCCTGTAGATTGTTATAATGTACTGGTCATTACACCGGCGTGCTTCATCTGACTTTTATCATATATTTTAAATAGAAATTGTGACTATTTAATACTTCAATTTCCGAAAAATAAAAATCATTTACATCTTCTGTTATTATACAACTACATTTATTTTCAATTGCAGCATAATATTCCAGGCCATCTTCAAAATCATTAATAGCAGGATTTTGAATAGTCTTTTTTACAGATGATTTTGTTGCTTCTGCAATTTCAATATGATCGCATAATGTCTTAATCTTTTGCTTCGCAATTTTTGTTTTGTGTTTTTTTTCTGCAAAATAAAAAGCAATAGCAAGACCGACTGGTGAGGTGTACACTTCAAAATCCTCTGTATCCCCCAGGCTAAGTATTCTTGATGTATAAGTGAATAAAGGGTACTCCTTGTTTAATACTGAGACTAAAATATTGGCATCAGCAAATATTCTCATTTTTTAGAATTAAAATATTCTGCTTTTGCTTGTTTACGTGTTCTTTTTTTTGAAGTTTGATAGACGGCTTCCCCTTCAGCAACCTGGCTAACCCATTCTGAGATAGGGAAATCTTCCATTGACTTGTAATTTGAGGAAGTGATTTTTAGCAAAAGAAATTCTATTAACCTTGAAAGACTGATGTTTTGCCTTTCTGCATATTTCTTTGCTTTATTTATAATTGATTCATCAAAACTTAGAGTTATTTTGCTATCCATACAAATACAAATTGAAAATGCAAAGTTAATTCATTTATACGACAAAAAAAATATTCTTATACGTATAAAGGAAGGCTCCTACATAAATTCAATTTTTCATTAACTTGGTTTTTATTTCTTTGACATTATTTCAATAAACAAAAGCTTTATGATACACCATTTCTCACGCAGAGAATTTCTAAAAACAACCGGATTCGCAGGGATTGCTTTAGCAACAAGTTCCTTCGATTTAAAAAAATATACTCCACTCCTCTCCTTCTCAACCCTTGGCTGCCCGGACTGGACTTTTAAAAACATTGTAAACTTTGCCGCAAAAAATAATTATAACGGCTTAGAAATTCGTGGCATACAAAAGCAGCTAGATCTAACCAAATGCCCGGAATTCAGCAGTACAGAAAATATAAATGCTTCACTTAAATTAGTTGAAGATAAAGGATTAAAGTTTGTTGATCTGGGCTCTTCCGCAGAAATGCATCATGAAGCCGCTGCTGAGCGACAAAAAAATTTGGATGAAGCAAAACGTTTTATTGATCTTGCGCATAAACTTAATTGCCCAAATGTAAGAGTATTTCCAAACGACTTTCCCAAAGAACAGGAGAAAAATACTACCATTGATCTTATTATAAAAAGTCTGCTTGAGTTAGGTAACTACTCAAAAGGAAGTAATGTGCGTGTGTTAATGGAATCGCATGGTGCTGTTGTTCACAGCGATGACATTGAAAAAATTATGCGATCAGCAGAGAATCCAAATGTGGGCCTGGTTTGGGATATTGTAAATATGTGGTCTGTAACAAAAGAACCGCCGGCACAGGTGTATGAAAAACTTAAAACTTATATATATCATACGCATATCAAAGACCTGAAAATTATTGACGGCAAAGAACGGTACGTTTTATTGGGCAAAGGAGAAACACCCATTTTTGAAGCGATTGATATTCTTGCAAAAAATAATTACAAGGGCTATTATAGTTTTGAATGGGAAAAAATGTGGCATCCTGAAATTGAAGAACCTGAAATAGCGCTTGCAGATTACCCGAAAGTGATGAGAGAGCATTTTAAAGTATAAGATTCTTTTTAAAGCCTGCATCGTTCAATAATAGCAGAAAGTACAAGTGAGTGACACAACGAAGATGAATAAAGAACTTAAAGTTGGCCAGAAAAAAATCTTTTATACCATTACTGCAATTTCCTTCCAATGAGATTCATCACTTTTTCTTTATAGTTAATGCCAATCGGGATCGTTGCTTTCTCCATTTCCACAGAGTTTCCAAAAATGCTTTTGATTCGTGCAATTGCAACTATGTAAGACTTGTGCACTCTTATAAACTGTTTGGGAGGCAGGATCTTTTCCATATCATTCATCGTTTGATGTGTTACCAGGTTATACTCAGGAGTGTGGATTTTCAGGTAATCTTTCATGCTTTCGATGTAAATAATTTCTGAAAAATTTACTTTGAAAAATTTACTGTTGCTCTTGATAAAGATGTGGTCATTGGAGACGTTGTCTTTTTCTTTTGGCTGCGTGAACAGCCTGCCCTCAACAATTTTGTCAACAGTTTTTGAAAACCGCTCAAATGAGATCGGTTTAAGCAGATAATCTATTACATTGAACTCATAACTTTCCAACGCATATTCTGCATAAGCTGTTGTAAGCACGACCAGGGGCGGATTTGCAAGTGAACGCAAAAAATTTAATCCGGTCATTCCCGGTAATTGTATGTCGAGAAAGATTAAATCAACTTCCTGTTTATTTAAAACCTCCTTCGCCTCCAAAGCATTATTACAAACGCCTACCAGTTCAAACCTGTCTACTTTTTGCAAGTGACTTTGAATAACATTTTGTGCAAGCACTTCATCTTCGACTATAATACATTTTATCAAGCGGCCTTTGTTTTAATTATCAACGATACCGTAAACGCATTGTTGCTTAAAATTACATCAAGTGTGTGAGAATCGGGATATAAGGTCTCAAGGCGGTCCTTTGCATGTTTAATTCTTAACTCACTCTTTCTATCCTCCTCTTTATCTGTTTGAATAATATCGAGAGCATAAGATTGAGGATACAATAATTCAAGAAGGCTCTTGCTGTTCGTAATACCTGTACCATGTATTCTTCTTGCCTGGGTTTCCAAATCAATATTCGTGTTGTTTATAACAGACAATGCAATTAGTCCGGGTTCTGCTTTTATAGTTATATAAATAAATGCATTGGTATATGCATTATTAAACGCATGTTTAAAACCATTTTCGATAAAAGAAATAAATAAAAAAGGTTCAATCATAATGCCCTCTATATCGCCTTCAACGGCAAAACGAACATCTGCGTTGTACCTTATTTTTTCAATCTCGA
>DATBFI010000580.1:0-6414 GCA_036558585.1 Chitinophagaceae bacterium | reverse complement strand
AAATTATCGTTTTCTGATTATTACAAATACAGCATTGCGTGCGCTGTTGCTTATTGTATACCCGTTTTCTTCTTTTTCCGGAACGAAAAATTTGGAAGTATATGGTTGCTTTATTTTGGTAGTGCATTGTTTGCTTTTGCCGTGCTTATATCAGATGTATTGGTGAGTAGAAAATTGAAAAACATTTCCAGGTTCAGCGCGATGATTAAGGCGGGTGGAAAAATAATTATCAGCAGCATCATTATGGTATGTTTGATCGTTGCTTTTCTTGCGTTTGCTTTCAGAAATCATATCCTTATGCAAAAACCTGCGAATTTCAATAGCATATATCTATTACTTCCGTTAAGTGCCATTCTTATAAATTTGATGGCTGCAGCCTTCTGTGTGCATGTAGGTGCTTTTTCAATGTATAAATATCCAAAGAATGAAAAGGGTGAAGATATTACCTGAACTAAAGTTTTTTTAATGATTGATTTTCTTTAACATGAGTCCTCTTTTCTTTATACTCACAAAATAATCATACCGAAGCAAGAAGATCATTAAGGGAATCAAGTAGCTTATGAACATAAAACAATTGAACTTTCAAAAAATCCATCTTACCCGGACTAATTATTTGAGTGTTTAAAATTTTAGCTTTATAGGATATCGCATAAAAAGCAAAAATCTTATTTTCTGACTCGGGAACAGGCGTAGCATATCCCGTTATACCAAGCCCCCAATCGCTTTTAAAAAGATCGGCAATGCCAGTGGCCATTTCTGAAGCTGTCTGGTCCGAAACACAATTGCATGAAAAGGCGTGTATGGGTTCTATATGTAAATGCCTGCATTTTTGGCCCAAATTGTATGCTGTTAGTCCACCCTGATAAAATTTCGCAGCATTTTCTGCATTTGAAAATGCAAATTGCAGCAGACCTGAAGTAACGCTTTCTGCTACTGCTATCGTCTCCTTACGCTTAAGCAACAAATTTTGTATTGAGTTAATCAGTTTATGGTCAAACACGGTTTAATAATTTGTTTAAATTATTTAAGATCTGATATCGCCTGATTATGCCTGCAAATTCATGCCATAAAACAATTGAAGACTTTGTTCATGTAATACTTTCGGCAGCATGAGTAAATTTTACCCATGTTATTCTTTACTATGCAAAATAATTTTTTGGTAAGTTATTCATAAAGTGACTGAAAATTTCAAAGACGTCCGGATAGATATTGGCTTGTATTTTTGTAGAAAATCATGCCTTTGAATTTTAGTGAACTGCTTACAGTAACTTTTACATTGTTTGCTGTTATCGACATTATAGGTTCTGTCCCCATTCTTATCTCCCTTAAAGAAAAAATGGGTGAATTTGGAGAATTAAAAGCCACTCTGATATCGGGCGCCCTGATGATCTTATTTTTGTATGCAGGAGAAGAATTTTTGAAATTATTGGGTGTCGATATTCGATCTTTCGCTGTTGGTGGTTCGATCGTAATATTTATTCTTGGGTTGGAAATGGTATTAGGGTTTGAATTCTTTAAAAGTGAGCAGAACATCAAATCAGTAACAATTGTCCCTGTTGCCTTTCCACTTATTGCTGGCTCAGGCACTTTAACTACTATCATGTCGTTAAAAGCAAATTATACCGAAGCCATATTACTTTTTGCCATTCTTATCAATCTCGTTATTGTGTACGTCGTTTTAAAATCATTAAAGTTTATTGAGAAAATACTTGGCACTGCGGGACTTATCGCCGTGAGAAAATTTTTTGGCGTAATCCTGCTGGCGATCGCTGTAAAGATCTTTGCAAACAATGCGCATGGACTGATAAAATGATTTTAGACTTCTCCAGGGATAATAATTCTATTATAAATTTTATACTTGTTAAGTAATCAAAAAAGAGGACTACAATGGCCCTCCGGGATAAACGGAATCTGATACAAGAGTGAGCTTACGTATATCTTTTGATAATTAAACAAAGGCAATTATCTCATTCTATTGCTTAATTTCATTTTAATGTTCACAACCCGATTGTTATACTTGAGTAAACTGGTTCCGTTGCAGAATTGCAAAACCTGTGTCCGGATATACTTACAGCAGTCTTTCACAAAAAAGAATGTTGCCCTGCTTTTTTGTGTTTTTTCTTTTTCAATTGTTACGGCGCAAAAAAATATTGATTCTTATGGTCAGGAAAGTAACCAGCTAATTAGTTCATTCAGATCCTGTTTGCTGCCGGTACCACAAAGGATATCCTTTTCTTCTAAAACTTTTCTGTTAGATAATAACTGGATTATAACAAATGTGAGCGACTCAGAAAACAAAAGGGCATATGAATGCCTTGTAAAAGGGTTGAAGGAAAAGAGGACCGGCCGTCAAACTGAAGCAAAAAGTGCGACAGAAAATCCTCCTCATAAAATTCAATTAATTGTAAAAAATGGTTTGGTAAATATTGGACCAACAACAGACACTGATCGTACTGAGTTGGAGAAGCAGGCTTACAAGTTAATAATCAGTGATACGGGGATCAGTATTACAGCAAATGCATCGCAGGGATTGTTTTATGGAGTACAAACACTTTTGCAACTGGTAAAATTTCAAAAAGAAAAAATATTGCTGCCTGAAGGTGAGATTGTTGACTGGCCTGATATGAACGTGCGAATGATCTATTGGGATGATGCACATCACCTGGAAAAGATGGATGCCCTAAAACAAATAATCCGGGAGGCAGCCTGTTATAAGATCAACGCATTTGCCATAAAACTTGAAGGACACTTTCAATTTCAATGCGCACCTGCCATTGTAGAACCGTACGCTTTATCTTCGTCTGAATACCGCGAGCTTACAGATTATGCAAGATCATATTTTGTTGAGCTGGTACCCTATCTTGATGCCCCTGCACATGTTTCGTTTATCTTAAAACACCCTGAATATGCATACCTGAAGGCTTTTCAAAATTCCAATTACGAGTTTAGTATTATCAATCCTGAGACCGACACGCTTTTATTGAAAATGTTCAGTGAGTTGATAAAGGCTGGTGAAGGGGGAAAATATATTTTACTTTCAACCGATGAGCCATATTATGCAGGTAAATCAGCAGATGAACAAAAACAGGCGGAAACTTTGGGAGGCAGGGGAAGATTATTAACTGAGTTCATCAGCAGGATCGCCAACAAACTACATAAACAGGGAAGGAAAGTAATTTTTTGGGGAGAATATCCTTTAACTCCTGCGGATATTCCCGCACTGCCTTCTCATCTTATTAATGGTGAGTACGACAGCAGTACAGCTATGATATACAAGAAACATGGAATGAGGCAATTTATTTATACTTACACCCAGGGCGAAGAGCCTCTTTTTCCAAGTTATTATCCGATGTCTTCGGGTGATTCTCTTTCAGATGCGGAGAAAGACAGGGCAACAGGTCGTGTAGAAGGAATGCTGAAAACGATCACCTCTGCAGTATCAGAACACAAGGCGGATTTTATGGGAGTAATTATTGCAGGATGGGCAGATGCCGGTTTGCATCCCGAAACTTTCTGGCTTGGCTATGCTGCAGGCGCAGCTGCAGGTTGGAGACACAAGGGTGTAACAGCAAAGGATTTGAAAGATGCATTCTATCATTCATATTATGGCCTTGGAACGGCTACAATAGATAGCGTATACCGACTCCTGAGCAGGCAGGCCCAATTCTATGATGAAAGCTGGGATTGGAAACCCTCGCCCTGGCGTTCACCTGTCTTTGGAAATTCCTCAGAAATATACAAAACTCCTAAGCCTGCAAGTGATCAAACGCTACCCATGCTGCCGGTCCCTTCAGAAAAAGATTTATCGGTAAAGATTGATTGGAGTAAAATGAATTACCAGCGTTTACGATCAGCTAAAACATTTTTTAAAGAGAATGACGAGCTTATACGTTTGCTGCATGAGAACATTCGAAGTGCAGCATATCAACGCTATAATTTAGAAGTGATGCTTTCGGTTGCTTTACTATGCCGGCAAAATTTGAATATGCTGCTTCACCTCGAACATATGGATACACTTTTGAAACTCGCATCAAAAATAGCTTTAAAAGATGCTGCTGTTGCCGTTGCTTTACTCGATGATGCTTTAGATGAAGCAGGAATAATAAGAGCTGAACGCAACAAAACTTTACAAGCACTGACCACTGTATGGTATAAGGAATGGTATCCCCGCGAAGCGGAAGCGAATGGACGCCGTTACCTGGACATAGTAGATGATGTAAAAGATCACCGGCCGGCGCGTACGGTTGACATGACTTATCTTATATACCGTGATCTGCATTATCCGTTGGGTAAGTGGGCAGAAGATGTACAACACGCAAGAAATAGGTTTGCGGAAAAAAAAGGGTTACCATTAAGAAAAAAATTACTCCTCTGGGAACAAGTCAATTAAAGGACTTTATCTTACAAGCACGTTATATCTATCTTGTTTTCTCTGCTTGATTTAATATTTCATTACTATCTTTTGAATTGCGTATTATGCGGTCGATGCTCCCCACTTTTGTTTTGCAGATAAGAAGGTATTGAAATTCTTCCTGAGAAATTTGAGTGGAATTTCGATTAAGAAAGTTCTGCATTCATATGATTTTTTAACGAAAAGGGCGCATTATAAAGCACTATTTAAGCAGCCTTAAAAGCTTTCAGCCGGAAATTTGTAGACTTAAATGCTACGCAAAAATGAAAAAGATTTTCATCCCTCTACTTTTTTTAGGAATAAAAGTACAAGCGCAGGAAGGTAAAAGTTATCCTGTTGATAGTATGGCTGAATGCAGGAAAGATGATTATGGAAATTATAAATGCCTGCCATATACAAAGCAAAATACTTTGTTCAAGGTGGGACAAAATAGCATTAGTTTTAAAAAGGGGGAAAACCTTTGTCTTGTTGATATAATACGTGAAACTACTACAAGTGACTGGGCACATTTTTCCTGCTTAGCTAACACAGGCGAAAAAGTGGATGTCACTATTCTTTACAAATATTTTTTTGTTGAGGTCGAATATCCGGGCTACAGGATAAAATACAAATTGACCAAAAATAAAAGCAATATGCCAACAAAAAACGTTAGTTATTAAGAAACTTACTTAACAAAATTAATTATCCCTTCTCCAATAACTCCTTAAGGTTTTGCAGGCCTGTATTTAATTGTTTGCCTAACATGTTTTTGAAAACAGGTGTAAACAAAGACATTGGAAATTTTGTTGGGCACCGGAAAGTCCATGTTACTGAAGTATTATTTTCACCGGTGTTACTTAAGATAAAACTTGATATTGCAGTGTTTTGCATAGGCCGTATAAATCGAATTTCGTAATCAATTCTGCTTCCTTCACCGATATTTGTAATTTCCTGCGACCCTGCACCAACATTTTTATCCTTGCTGTCCCACGAATAAACAAATCCTTTTGTTCCATCAACGCCTGAATAAGTTTTCTGCATGTTCGGGTCTTTCATATTCCATACGCTGAATTGGTCCTGGTTTTTTGTTTGCTTCAGGAAATTAAATACTTCAGTGATATTTTTATTGATTGAAACATGCTTCTCAATCATCATTTCTTTAGCCATGGTACGAATGTTTTTGAATGATCAACATGAAATACAATTATCTCAAAGATAGGTTTTAGTTATAATTAACACTTTCCCCATGCACTTCATTTCCTGCCTGTGTCTTGCATGTCTTCTTGCAGAGGTCCTTTAAATAAAGATGTGTCAATAGGAAAATGACGGGTATATATATTTGTTTGCTCGAAAATATTTTTCAGTCTTGCAGCCGATTGCTTAAAACCTTTTGCGTCACCGGCATCATAGTCATTTAATTCAAGGCCTGTTGCTTCATTCATCATTGACTGCGGATCATCGAGATAATAGTACAGCACAGCAAGATTGTAATAACTGGCGTATCTTATTTTACGGTCGTGTTTGCGAGAAGAAGTGTAGGTCTTTTTTATACCTTCAAAATAATCAATAACCGGCTTTAATTCTTCTTTTGCTTCATCAATCGGAGTGCTTGCATTCATTGAAAATAATATTTCGCTGAGTTTAATAAAGGCCTGCCTGTGTGCCGAATATTCAGGATCTTTTTTACTGTCAACGATCCACATAAAATCATTTACCGTTACTGGTTTAAAACCAAAATCATCAGTGATAATTTCGCTCAGGTAATGCATCGCCCTGTTTACGCAATTTTGATATAAAGTGTTTGTAACACTTAACACATTGATCGTAAAATAGCCCTGCGCCAATGCTTTTATGGGAAACTCAGGGCTCCTGTATGTTTGTTTGTAATTACGGTTTGCGAGCTCCATGTCCAAAATATGCATCCCTCTGTAATCATTGATAGAAGCAGTAGCACCAAAAGTATAAACTACTTCCTCATAATAAAAGCTGCGGGTACCGGTAATCTTCCCGTTCTTATCTGTAAC
>DATBFI010000579.1:0-6665 GCA_036558585.1 Chitinophagaceae bacterium | reverse complement strand
AGATTTGGGAATTATAGTTGCTAATTTTGCGTGCGATATTATAAAAGCTTTTAAGACTGACCTATAATGTGAACACTATATGTATCACTTTTATGATCCTGGCTGTGTTACTGCTATTATGCGTCTCTTGCGTCGCACTCTTCAACTATTGAAGCCATGCTAAGCAAGAACAACCGATTTGAATTATACTTCAGTCTTTAAATCAGATGACAGGCAAGGGATTACAGTTTGTTTACAGAAACTAAAAAGATGCTGTACGGATTTTGAAAATGAAATTGTCTTTTTATGAAATCAAAATCATGAAAACAAAATGAACAGTGCGAACGCCAACACTAATAATTGTTAGCGGTTTACTGTTTGAAGGACTAACTTTTTAAAAATGTCCTTTTATCGAATCTTCATTCGTCGATTAGATAAAAACAGCAGCATCGTCCCTTTCATTATCGGTTCATCTTGCCAGGAAAAAATAAATATTACTGTATCATTAAACAGATTAAACGATGAAACTTTTTTTGAATGAATTTTTGAAAATCCGGCTATTGATTACCCTGCTTATTTTCATGGTCATATTAAACTATGGTTGCAGCCCGTCAGCAGCAGAAAATGCCGGTGCCATGCCACCACCGCAATTACCTGTTGTTACAGTAACAACAGCACCTGCCACAACATACCAGG
Source organism: Chitinophagaceae bacterium (assembly GCA_036558585.1). Taxonomy (GTDB): domain Bacteria; phylum Bacteroidota; class Bacteroidia; order Chitinophagales; family Chitinophagaceae; genus DATBFI01. Next base: position 5,990 of record DATBFI010000579.1, on the reverse strand, counting down.
AATTTCCTGCATCACTCGAAGGCAAGGTGAATGTTGAGATACGTCCGCAGGTAGAGGGTTATCTTGAAAAAATTTATGTGGATGAAGGTGCTTATGTAAAAGCAGGTCAACTACTATTTAAAATAAATGACCGCATTTACAATGAAGAGATGAATAATGCGAGGTCAAATCTTCTTGCAGCACAAGCAAACCAGCAAAAGGCGCAGGTGGAAGTTGATCGCTTAACACCACTTGTTGAAAATAATGTTATCTCCGATGTGCAATTGAAAACAGCAAAAGCAGCTTATGAAGCAGCTAAGGCTTCTGTTGAACAGGCAAAGGCAATGGTAGGGAATGCACAGATAAATGTTGGATACACTTTAATTAAAGCGCCTGTTAGCGGATATATCGGAAGAATTCCTTACAAAACAGGGAGCCTTGTTGGAAGAGGCGAATCACAACCACTCACTGTGTTGTCAGATGTAAGCGAAGTGTATGCATATTTTTCAATGAGCGAACCCGATTTTATTGCCTTTAAAAATAGATACCAGGGCAATACACTCGAGGAAAAATTAAAACATGTTCCTCCTGTTGAATTAGTGCTTGCAGATGATAGCACTTACACACAAAAAGGAAAAATAGAATTGGTAGAAGGGCAGTTCGACAAAACAGTAGGCGCCATTAATTTTCGGGCATCTTTTCCTAATCCATCACGAATATTAAGAACCGGTAACACAGGAAAAATAAGATTACCTCAAATGTTTACATCTGTTCTTATTGTTCCACAGGAAGCGACGTTTGAAATACAAGACAAAGTATTTGTATATACGGTAGCCGATAGTAATAAGATAGTAACTAAACCAATTACTATCAGTGGTAGAACAACCAATTATTATTATGTTTCAAATGGCATACAAGCCGGTGAGAAAATTGTTTTATCCTCTCAGTCTACCTTAATGATGGGTGGTTTAAGAGACGGAATGCCTATAACACCACAACCTGTATCAACAGACAGTTTGCGAAAGGCAAAACCATTGTAAAGCCCTCTTAACTTTTCCGTCTCAGGCGGCGAAGAAAAAATAAGAAACAAAAATTAAAATACTAAACGAGTCCCCAATCTCCTTTGGGAGAGAGGGCTGGCAAAATTTTACATCCATGCTAAAACGATTTATTGAACGGCCAGTATTATCCACCGTTATTTCTATTATATTACTCTTATTGGGCGGTTTATCATTATACACTCTGCCCGTGACTTTGTTTCCGGATATTGCACCACCAAGTGTAAACGTAACAGCGGTTTATCCCGGAGCTAATGCCGAAGTAGTAGCTCGTACCGTGGCTACTCCTATAGAAGAAGCTGTAAACGGAGTAGAAAATATGACTTACATGACTTCCAACTCAAGCAACGATGGAAGCATGTCTCTCACTGTATTTTTTAAACAAGGTACTGATCCAGATATTGCAGCAGTAAATGTTCAGAACCGCGTGTCAATAGCTAATAGCCAGTTGCCACCCGAAGTAATACAGGCAGGGGTTTCCACTCAAAAGGTCCAAAACAGTTTTTTAATGTTTGTTGGACTATATAGCGAGGATAGTACAAAATACGATGAGATTTTTTTAGAAAACTACCTTAGAATAAATGTTATTCCACAGTTACAACGTATTCCCGGTGTAGCACAGGCTCTGGTGTTTAGTTCCAAAAATTACTCGATGCGTATTTGGCTAAAACCAGATAGACTCACTGCCAATAACCTTTCGGCACAAGATGTTATAAATGCTATTAAAGACCAGAATATAGAAGCTGCACCCGGGCGTTTGGGCCAAAACAGTCCCGAATCTTTTGAATACATTATAAAATATAAGGGCAAACTCAATAAAAATGAGGACTATGAAAATATGGTAGTGAAGGCCAACAGTGATGGCTCTGTTCTGCGATTGAAAGATGTAGCACGAATAGAATTTGGCGCCTATACTTACACTTCGTCTAATAAACTGAATGGTTTACCTGCTTCTGGTTTTGGTGTTTTGCAAACCCCTGGTTCTAATGCCAATGAAATTATTACAGAACTGGAACGCCAGCTAAACGAATTTTCTAAAGGTTTGCCTTCAGGAATGAAGTTTAAAGTCATGTATAATTCCAAAGAATTTTTAGACGCTTCTATCAGCCAGGTAAAAGAAACTTTGCTTATCGCTTTTGTACTGGTGGCAATTGTAGTGTTTATTTTCCTGCAAGACCTGCGTTCCACACTTATTCCTGCTATTGCCGTTCCCGTGGCAATTGTGGGTACTTTTTTCTTTTTGCAGCTATTTGGATTTAGCATTAACCTGCTTACCTTATTTGCCCTGGTGCTGGCAATAGGTATTGTGGTAGACGATGCCATTGTGGTAGTAGAAGCCGTGCATAGCAAAATGGAACGTACCGGACTGCCTGCCCGGAAAGCCACCATTCAAACCATGAGCGAAATTTCGGGAGTAATTGTTTCCATTACGCTGGTAATGGCAGCCGTATTTATTCCTGTAAGCTTTATGCAAGGTCCGGCGGGTGTGTTTTACCGGCAATTTGCCATTACACTCGCTACAGCCATTGGTATTTCAGCTATTAACGCCTTAACACTTAGTCCCGCTTTATGCGCTTTGTTTTTAAAGAATGAGCATGCAGAAGAAGGACAGGGTAAAAAGAAAAGTTTTGGCGCCCGTTTCTTTACAGGGTTTAATGCGGCCTTTAAAGCCACTACACAGCGTTATGTAGGTAGTATCCGTTTTTTAACGCGTCATAAATGGATAGGTGTATTGGGTTTGTTACTAATTTCTGTTGCAGCCTTTGCATTGGTAAAAAAAACACCTACAGGTTTTATACCCGAGGAAGACCAGGGTTTTGTTATTGCCGTAACTCAAACACCGGGCGGTAGTTCATTAAACAGAACTGTAAATGCGACCGATGAAATAAGCAAAATTGTGCGGCAGGATGGAGCAGCCAGCGATGTATGGAATGTGAACGGAATGAACTTTGTTACCAATGCCTTTGCTTCGCCTAACGCGGCAGTTTTTACACGCTTAAAACCAATAGATGAAAGAGGCCCTGTAACAAATCCTAATCAAATCGCAGGAAGACTAATCGGTAAAACAAGCCAGGTGCATGATGCGCTTACCATATTTGTCAACTTCCCTACGGTTCAGGGTTTTGGAAATGTAAGCGGCGTTGAGGTAACACTACAGGACAGAGCAAGCGGTCCATTAGATAAATTAGCCGGCACGGCCTGGGGCTTTGTTGGCGCTTTATCTCAACAAAAAGAAGTAGCATCAGCTTTCACCACTTTTAATACCAGTAATCCACAATACTCCATTGAAGTAGATTACGAAAAAGCAAAACAATTAGGCGTAGGCATCAACGAACTCATGAATACGTTGCAAATCTATTATGGTGGCAGTTTTGTTTCAGACTTCAATCGTTTTGGAAAATATTATCGTGTAATGGCACAGGCAGATATTCCTTATCGTACCGATGTAAATTCTTTAACCGGCATTTATGTAAAGAATGATTCAGGTCAAATGGTTCCTGCAAGCACGATTGCTAAGTTCAGCCGCACATACGGTCCCGAAACCGTTACCCGCAACAATTTGTACAATGCAGTTGTCATTAACGCTACTCCCAAACCGGGTTATAGTACCGGTGATGTGATTAAAGCAGTTCAGGAAACGGCGAAGGCTACCTTGCCTCGCGGCTTTGCTTATGAATGGACGGGTATAACGCGTGAAGAAATAGCTGCGGGAAATCAGCAGGCTTTTATCTTCTTACTAAGTATAGTGTTTGTATTCTTTTTATTGGCTGCCCAGTACGAAAGCTATATTCTTCCTTTTGCTGTGATACTTACCGTGCCCACAGGAATACTCGGTGTATTTTCCTTTGTAGGACTTGCCGGGCTCGATAATAATATTTATGTACAGATAGGATTAATTATGCTGATAGGTTTGTTATCCAAAAATGCCATTCTGATCGTGGAATATGCCGTACAGCGCCGCCGCAATGGAATGGGGATTATTGCTTCTGTGCTTGAAGCCACCAGCTTACGTTTTCGCCCCATTTTAATGACATCCTTTGCTTTTATAGTAGGGATGCTTCCCTTGATTTTTGTACAAGGTGCATCGGCAAATGGTAATCACTCCATTGGATGGAGCGTTGTTGGAGGCATGCTTTCAGGAGTAGTATTGGGTGTATTCATCATACCGGTATTGTATGTGGTCTTCCAGTACCTGCAGGAGAAGGTAACAGGGGCACCCAAAGTAAAGCAAACACAGGTGACAGAGTAACGCCCCTCCGGCTCACCTGGAGGAGAATTTAAATGGAGAGATTTTATGAACCAGAGTGAAGAACATGCATTAAGCTTCTGTTGCGTCGCACACTTGTACTGAAGCAAAGCTATTAGCTAACTGAGAGCTGCGGGTTCTTTTACTCGTACTCACAGCTTATCACATAAAAAATATAACAGAAGACATTTAAATATCAAACAAATGCAAAAGAGATTTAAATTTTATATAGCATTATTTTTTGTTACACTGGCGGCATGTACCGTTGGAAAAAATTATCAGCGTCCTGATCTTCCTGTGCCGCAGGAATTCAGAGGTGTCACCACATCTGACACAAGCAGTATTGCTGATATTGAATGGAAACAATTTTTTACAGATACTACTTTGCAGGGATTGATCAGCCGAGGTATTGCTTATAACTATGATCTGCAACTGGCTATAAAAAGAATGGATGAGGCCAAGCAAAGAGTAAAGCAGGCAAAGCTGTTGCAACTTCCTGAACTGAATTTGCAGGCAACAGCACAAACCAACAATCCATCAAACAATAGTTTGAATGGTATCAGCCTGAAAAGTTTTCTTGAAAAGAATCATTTAGAAGATTATACAGTTGCTGCAAATTTATCATGGGAAGCAGATATATGGGGAAAGATAAGGAGGCAGAAAGAAGCAGCACTGGCGGAATATCTTAAAACGAGTGAAGCAGCAAAGGCAGTGCAAACTCAACTCGTGGCTGATATTGCGCAAGGTTTTTTTAACATGTTAATGCTTGATGAGCAACTTGACATAGCAAAGAAAAATCTTATAATTACTGATAGCACACTGTTTATTACCCGTTTGCAAAGAGATGGGGGAGAAGTAACAACCCTTGCAGTGCAACAGGCAGAAGTTCAAAGACAAACAACAGCGTTATTAATTCCGCAGCTTGAAAATGACATTGCTGTCCAGGAAAATGCATTAAGCATTTTAACAGGCGCTCTGCCCGGTGATATCAGCAGGAATATAAAACTATCGGACTTTAATGTCCCTGACCATTTTGCTACAGGCTTACCCGCCGCAGTGGTCAGCAGGAGGCCGGATGTACGAGCGTATGAAATGTCGCTTGTAGGTGCGAATGCGGAGGTGGGCATTGCACAAGCTTACATGTATCCTGCTTTAAATATTACTGCAACGGGCGGACTGAACTCATTTAAAGCGAGCAACTGGTTTAATATTCCTGCATCCTTATTTGGAATAGTTGCCGGAAGTCTTGCTGAACCCGTGTTTCAGCATCGTGAATTAAAAACACAATTCGAAATTGCGAAAATTCAAAGAGATGAAGCTGTTATTCAATTCAGGCAATCAGTATTGAATGCGGCAGGTGAAGTAAGCAATGCGCTGATAACAACAGATAAACTTAAAACACAACAACAAATTGCCTCTGCGCAAGTTGATACATTGCAGCACGCAATCAAAAATGCAAGACTTCTTTTCAAAAGCGGTATGGCAAATTACCTTGAAGTCCTTACGGCACAAAGAAATGCATTGCTTGCAGAATTGAATCTTGCATCTATTCAGCGAGAGCAACTAGGCGCTATGGTAGAATTGTATCGTTCCCTGGGTGGTGGTTGGAAATAATTCCTGCCACCAATTCGGAGTTAACTAATAATACTGTCATGCCTGAATAAATACGGGATAAGAAATGCAGCCAGGCCGCCAATAATTAGCTG
>DATBFI010000578.1:0-5446 GCA_036558585.1 Chitinophagaceae bacterium | reverse complement strand
CCTGATTGTCATCTTAAATTCACTCAAGATGTGCTAAAATAGTTGAAGTGGTTTATCAATCGCAATTCACACAAATATAGATCACTGAATACATTTTAAACTTTTCATTTCTGATTGATGTTCCCACTGTGCGTCGCCAGTCTATTGAGGAAATGAACCGCCTGTGATCTCTTTACACAAGTCCAGAAATTTCTCCTGTAATCGAATATCATCAGCATCGGAGTTATAAAATGTTTCTTGTTTATGAAAAAAGTAACGACCGCTTACTTTTGCCTTCTCATCGTTGCTTACAGCAAGCCACACCTGTGTCTCATATCCTTTGTGCAGATTATCAGGTGCACTGCGACCACCCATCTTCGTGGGAACCCAACCGGGGTCAACGGTGTTGGAATAAACATCTGAAAATTTCCGTGCTACTGCCATACAAAGCATCAGTACATGCAACTTTGAATCGGAGTACGTGATACGATCAATGTCACTTTTAAAACTTCCCAGTTTTGAACGTCCCTGTAGATGCATGTCGGAACTCAGGTAGATCAATCGCTCCGGTTTTTGTATCAGGCAAGTAAGAACATACGGTGCTAACGTATTCACAGTAAAAATGTCTTTTGCCGGAGCACGGTAAACACCTGCATTATGAATCACAGCATCAAATGTTCCCGATCTATTCACTTCATGAGCAAGCTTTTTAGTTTCTCCGATGTTCGATAAATCTCCTGTTAATACGGTCTCCGCGCAAGGAACTCTTCTTTTTGCCTCACGTCCGCGTTCATCATTGCGGGCATGTAAGACTACCCGATGCCCGAGACCAGCCAACATTTTTGCGGACAATTGCCCGAGTCCATCTGCTGATCCGGTAATAAATATTCTTGCCATCTTATTTAATTTCTCCAGGTCGTAAAGTATTATACTTCGCAAGGAAAAAATTATGTGCATAAAAAACCGTCCCTGACAATTGAAAATTATATACGTTAATTGTACAAGACAAATAAGGTAATAATGTTAGAACTGTTTTTTGATTCTATTTTTACTAAGGTAATAAGGTTTGTTTGCTCCCCGGCTGAGTTCAGACCTTATTACCTTAATAACCCGCAAATGATATAACGACCGACCTTATTACCTTAAACCAGCTCGCAATTTCATGCCTTGTATGGTTAACATTAATTCTTCAAGGAAGCCATATCAATAACGAAGCGATATTTCACATCACCTTTGAGCAAACGTTCATATGCCTCATTGATCTGCTGGATATTGATCATCTCTATATCTGCAACGATATTGTGCTTGCCGCAAAAGTCAAGCATCTCCTGTGTTTCAGGAATGCCGCCAATAGAAGAACCGGCAAAACTTCTTCTGTAAGGTATTAAACTAAATGCAGCTACAGGTAACGGATGTTCGGGCGCACCCACTAAAGCCAGCGAACCATCAACCCTTAACTGATCTAAATATATATTGATGTCGTGCCCGGCCGAAACGGCATCCAAAACAAAATGAAGTTTGCCTGCATACTTTTCCATTTGATCCTCATCTTTTGACAACACTACATCATCAGCACCAAGGCGTTTGGCATCTTCCACCTTCGAAGGTGAAGTGGTATATACGATAACCTCTGCACCCATCGCCTTTGCGAGCTTAACAGCCATGTGCCCCAAACCGCCCAAACCAACAACACCTGCTTTTTTGCCGGGACCCGCATTCCAGTGCTTTAGTGGTGAATAGGTAGTAATGCCTGCACACAACAAAGGTGCAGTAGCTGCCAGTTCAAGATTTTCGGGTACACGCAAAACAAAATCTTCGGTTACGACGATGCTTTCCGAATACCCACCATAGGTTTGTGTGCCGAGATGTATATCGGGTGAGTTGTATGTTCCTGTATTGCCATTTTCACAATACTGTTCCAAACCATCTTTACAATACCCGCATTTACGGCAGCTATCTACCATACAGCCAACCGCAGCCAAATCCCCTGCTTTAAATTTTGTTACATGATTGCCAACGCTCACAATTCTGCCAACGATCTCATGACCAGGCACACAGGGATAGATCGTACCATGCCATTCATTTCTTACTGTATGAAGATCGGAGTGGCAAACGCCACAATACAATATTTCAATCTCTACATCATGCGGTGTTGGTTTTCTTCGATGAATGTTTAATTGATTTAAAGGAGCGTCGGCTGCTTTTGTTCCAAAGGCTTTTACTTGTTTAGCTTTGATCATGGTTGCTCCTTCCGCTGTTGCTTTTACTGCTTCCATATTGATAAGTTTTATTGCTGATTAAAAAAAACATCAATGATAATTACCTGGGGTTCTGATATCTTCATCAATTATTATGCTGACTTTTTTGCTTAAAGTGCTTATATCAATTTTATGAAAGATTACTTTGGAGTTTTTTGTTCCGGGCTGTGAATAGGCATCATGTAAATCAAATCCCATCTTTTTCTGTGACTCATCAATTGATGCAAACATCTTCCTTGTAAGACTTTATTGCTGCATCAAGCTTTGTTGTCACAAACACATCTTCTCTCCTCACACCACACGTTCTGAGGCCTTTCAATATCTCTCATTAAAGTAATCCTGCGCTGTATCAATTCGCCTGCTGGAAATTGTTTGTTATCTGGAGTTATCATTTGTGTTCATTTGAGCGTTTTTGATGTTTGTGTTGTAAAATGTGAAGATGATTAATCGTTATTTACTGCTCTGGTATTCTGCATCTGTCACAGGTTGCAACCATTGAACGATTCCTTTTTCTGTTTTTGACAGAATGTACATCTGTTGTAACCCAGAGTCAGGACTTGCACCATGCCAATGTTCAACATTCGGGGGACACTTAACTACATCACCTTTGTGAAGTGTTTGTTTTGGTTGTCCTTTTATTTGGTGGTATCCTACACCATCAGTAATGATTAATATCTGCCCCGCAGGATGTATATGCCAGTTACTTCTTGCACCAGGTTCGAAATAAACATTTCCTACCAGTGTGTTATATATTGTATCGTTTTGCACTAAACTAATATTCCAGGCTTTGCCGGTAAAGTATTCCAATGCTCCTAACTCACCTTTTGGAAAAATTGATTGAAGTTCCTTGCCTTCCGTCTTTGTATTTGTGGGTTGGTTGCAATTGCAACAAAGCATTACAACAGAGATAGCTACGAATAGGGTGGTGCTAAGCTTCTTCATAAATAGACTTTATTGTTATTTAAAACTTTCCTATGCTTTTACATTATTCAGGCTCAAAAGTTACAGTTATATTCCCGCTGCCAAGAGCCGGGGCAAGACCTCTGGGGTCATCTATCCGCCCAAGAGAGGTGTAACTATAAGAAGTCGGGAATGTTTTATAAAAAAGTACCAATGTTGATGAGCCATATAACATTAAATCACCGTTCCGAATGGTTACTGGATTCACTGCATTTGTGGGAAGACTGCGGGATAAATCAACATACTTTTCATTGCCGTTTAACTCAATCATATCCACTGTTAACGGAAATAGTTTTTTAAACGCGTTCGTCGTTGCATTGTCGTATAACGTTGCACTGAACATCTTTTGATTAACGGTTATTTTCATTTTGAGGCTATCTATCTTTTGCGTTGTGCTTTGTGTAACCCATTGTTTATTGCAACAGGCAAAAATGTTGCCGCTGATATGCAGCAGCAACAATAAATACAAAGTTCTCATGTTAACTACTTCATTTTAAATTCTTATTGAAAAATCCCTCCAGCTTATCAAATGGAATTATATCTACTCTGTCGTACAAGTCCACATGTACTGCATTTGGAATAATCATTAACTCTTTCGGTTCGGCTGCTGCTTTGTAAGCATCTTCGCTGAAATAACGTGAGTGTGCTTTTTCGCCTGCTATGAGAAGTACCGGTCTTGGCGATATTTCTTTAATGTAGGTGAGGATCGGCATATTCATTAAAGAGAGGGAACTGGTCATTGTCCATGCACCATTAGAGTTAATTGATCTTGAGTGAAATCCACGTGGCGTCTTATAATAATCAAAATAGTCTTTTACAAATTGTGGTTCATTGCCCTGTAATTTTTCAGGTAAGTTAACTACGGAAGGAGCAGGCGTTTCCTGTTGTGCATCCTGCCAACGTTGTAAGGATAACTGTTCCAAAGTTTTAGAGCGTTGCTCAGGTGATATGATATCATTGTATCCTTTTGATGTAACGCGACACATATCATACATACTTGTAGTGGCAACAGCTTTCACTCGTTTATCGACTGCGGTAGCATTTAGAGCAAAGCCAGCAAATCCACAAATACCAATGATACCAATGCGGTTTTTGTCAACATTTTTTTGCAAGCCCAAAAAATCTACTGCTGCACTAAAGTCCTCTGTGTTGATTTCAGGAGAAGCTACATTCCTTGGTTCGCCACCGCTCTCACCAGTATATGATGGGTCAAAGGCAAGAGCAATAAAACCACGTTCTGCCATTTGATTTGCATACAATCCGGAAGATTGTTCTTTCACTGCACCAAAAGGACCGCTAATAGCAAGGGCTGCTAAAGCCTGACTGCTGCTGTCTTTTGGAAGGTATAGGTCACCGGTTAATATAATGCCATAACGGTTTTTGAAAGTTACTTTTTGCCTCGTTACTTTATCACTTAACTGAAAAGTATAATGGCCTGTTTCTTCTTGCTGTTTCATATTATTTGCGTTTACACTTTTTAAAGTTTGTGAATAAGCTTGTCCTGACATCAGTATAGAAAGAACAAATCCCAATGCTATGTTTTTCATATATCTGTTATTTAAATGATTTCTTTAATAACTTTTGCTGGTACTCCACCAACAATTGTATTTGCAGGAACATCTTTTGTTACTACTGCACCTGCGGCAACAACTGAATTTTCACCAATGGTTACTCCGGGCAGTACCGTTGCACCTGCACCAATCCATGCATTTTTTTTGATGTGGATATGCCCGGGAACAAGGGATTGTCTGCCCTCAGGCGAAACCGGGTGTCCTTCGGATAACAGGCTAACTTTTGGGGCAATCAATACATTATCTTTAATGGTAATTCCTCCCAGATCAAGGAAAACGCAATCAAAATTTATAAATACATTTTTACCGATTTTGGTGTGCTTCCCATAATTGATATACAACGGTGTAAACACGACAACGCTGTCGTCAACTTCTGAATCTAAGATTTTGCTCAATAAACCTCTGATTTCTGCCGGATCAGAACAGTTATTCATCTGAACCAGTAATTTCTTCGTCGAAAAAGACGCTTCACGCATTTTAAACGCTTCCGGGTCGTCAAACAGAATGGTTTCGCCGTTCAGTAACCGTTGAAAAATGTCTTTGTTGTTCGGATTTGATACCATACCACAAAGGTCTTATAGTAAATGCACCTACGGTTAAAGATTATCAAACCAATAATTAAGAATTTCAAACATGGATGGAGATTGATTTATTTTTTATGTACCCGGCGATAGTGCT
>DATBFI010000577.1:0-11633 GCA_036558585.1 Chitinophagaceae bacterium | reverse complement strand
CAACAGGCAAAGGGCAAACTAACAACGACTCAACTGCGTTTAGAATAGTAGGATATTATTCATTGGAATCGGCAATGAGAACTGGGTGGAAAAATCTTCCCTTTAATAAACTTACGCACATCAATCTCTATTTTCTTAACCCCGATTCATTGGGTAATTACAAGCCTGATTATTCAGCGCTCATTCCTTTTGTTAAAGCTGCACATGATAAAAATGTAAAAGTGCTGGCATCAATTGCCGGAGGCAGCAGGCATCCTTACTATGCGTATCTTTTAAAAGACTTAAACCGAACAAAATTGATCAACAATTTGCTTTCAATAGTGCTTACTTACAATTTAGACGGAATAGATGTAGATCTCGAAGGCAGCGATATAGACGAGAACTATGACAACTTCGTCATTGAGCTGGCAGCGGTATTACACGAGCATAACAAACTAATTACCGCTGCCGTTGCTGTGTTCTATAAAGGTGACTTTACCGATAAAGCTCTCGCACAATATGATTTTGTCAGTGTAATGAGTTACGATCACACAGGTGCATGGGCGCCGGAAAGGCCCGGGCCTCATTCCACTTATGCGCAGGCAGTAGAGGACCTTGCATACTTTAAAATTGAAAGAGGCATGCCCAAAGAAAAGCTAACGCTGGGCGTTCCCTTTTACGGTTACGGGTTTGGGCCCACACTTACAACACCGGGCATAAGCATGGATTACGGAGAGATCGTTACAACATTTCCGGGAGCTGAATTTTCTGATGAATTAGATATGGGAGGAGGCAGGGTATTGTATTATAATGGTATTCCCACCATTAAAACCAAAACACGTTTGGCAAAAGCAGAGGCTTCAGGAATAATGATCTGGCAGCTGTCGGGTGATGCGCAAGGCCCAAAGTCACTGCTCGGGGCTATCCATGAAACTGTTATAGAAAAATGAAGAGCGCATGCGTTCTCTTATCATGGCCAACTTACTGCAGGATTAAACTGTTGACGCGTGCACCAACAAAAGCAGTAAAAATTAAAACAAGAGAGTCTTATGGAAATTTATTTCACAGAGGGGTTTTTACAATTGAATATCTGTTATTGTGCAACAACTATTTTTTCGGTACCTACAATTCGGCCATCACCTGTTATTTCGAGATAACAGATCCCAAGAAAGCTTGCTAACGTTTATTACGATATTTTTCCTTGATTCCAATACGATCCACTCCACGCTGCTGCACCCACTACATTCTTTAAAGTGATCTTTATCGGATTTATCTTAGCTGCCTGTTTCCGACAATCACACTCTCAGCAGTTGATAATAATCGTGGTTCTTCTAACCCGACCCCTACTATTTTATAAACTTTCACCACCAAAAAAAATTGCCGGTGACGATTGAAGACAGCAGTGGAAAAAAAATTCAGCAAAATCTCTGTGAATTCCTTTGATTTATGGAGCAGAACTAAATAAGTGGATTCAACTTTTTGCCCATTGAATTCGTATCTTTAATTTACCTTCTTTTAGCTACTGATGAAGCCTGAACTTATAACTTTTCTTATTGATGATGACGCGGATGACCAGGAGATATTTTCAATGGTATTGCAGGAAGTGTATGATAGAGCTAAATGCTTTTTTGCAGACGATGGATTTGCCGCACTCCAAAAAATAAAAGCGAATGCATCTTTTCTTCCTCATTTGATCTTTATTGACATCAATCTGCCGGGCATGAACGGAATTCAGTGCCTGGATGAAATAAAAAAAATAAAACGGCTGAAAGATATCCCCGTTTATATGTATTCAACATCCGCAGAAAAGGCCATCGTTAATGAATGCAGGGAACGCGGCGCTGCCGGTTTTCTAAAGAAACGCGTATATACCGATGATCTGAAGAGTGATCTTATAAAAATAATATCTCTGCTAAAAAAGCCTATGTAACATGCAGCCTTTAGAAAAAATACCTGGTTTTCTTCTTGGCGGTGGTGAGATGGGGGAGCGCATCCGCAATTTTAACTGGAGTAAAACACCCCTTGGCACCCCTTCAAGCTGGGACCAAAGTTTGAAAACCTGTGTGCGTATCATGCTTACTTCTTCGCAGCCTATCTGGATTGGATGGGGCAAACAACTGATCAAACTTTATAATGATCCCTACAAAGCAATTGTGGGAGGCAAACACCCGGACGCATTAGGGCAGCCTGCATCAGTTGTATGGAAAGATATATGGAAAGATATTGAACCTATGCTTAGGCAGGTGATGGAAAGAGATGAAGGCACTTACGTGGAATCGCAGTTGCTTATTATGGAGCGCTATGGTTATCCTGAAGAAACTTATTACACTTTCTCTTACTCACCGGTGCCCGGCGATAATGGCGGCACCGCAGGAATGATATGTTACAACACTGCCGATACGGAACGCATCATCACCGAAAGGTCTTTGCAAACACTTAAAGAATTGGGAACACTTACAAAGAAGAACAATCTTGAAGAAGTGTATACTACCGCCGCGAAGGTTTTAGAAATGAACAATAAAGATTTTCCGTGTGCGATCATTTATAAAATAGATGAAGAGAAAAAAATTGCTGAGGCATTTGCCTTTGCAGGTATTGATAAAGATCACCCCGAGCTTCCAAAAATTATAGATATTGAGCATCCGGGCATGATAGGACAAAATCTTTCAAGGGCAGTAAAAGAAAATAAACTGGTGGTATCTGACACTTTGAAAAGATGGAAGGACCTGCCAAAAGGTTTCTGGAATGTAATGGCAAAACATTTTGTACATGTTCCTATCAGCCACCCAAATAAAAAATACCCGCTTGCAGTTGTATCGGCCGCGCTAAATCCATACCGCAAATTTGATGAAGCATACAGGAATTTTGTACAACTGGCGGCTGACCAAATTTCGCTTGAAGTAAAGAATGTGCTGGCACTCGAAGAAGAACGCAAACGCGCTGAAGTGCTTGCAGAAATTGATAAAGCAAAGACTTTATTCTTTACCAATGTCAGTCATGAATTCCGTACGCCCCTTACGCTTATGCTGGGCCCCATTGAAGAAGCATTGAAGGACCCGAATGCAGTTTCTGATAACGTTGCACGAATGAATGTTGCTCATCGCAATGCACTGCGGCTGTTAAAACTTGTAAACACATTGCTTGATTTCAGCAGGATAGAATCGGGCAGGCAAAAAGCAAACTTTATGCTCACCGATGTGAGCTCTTTTACAAAGAGCCTTGCCGCTAATTTTCGTTCCATTATAGAAAAGGCAGGATTAGAATTGAACATAAATGCCGAAAGCTTTATTCAGCCTTTGTATATAGACAGGGAAATGTGGGAGAAGATTGTGTTCAATCTTTTATCAAATGCTTTTAAATATACAATAAAGGGTGGCATAACCGTAGAGCTTTCTGCAGAAAAAAATTTTGCGGTGCTAAAAATAAAAGATACAGGAGTAGGGATCCCTGAAAATGAGCTTCCACACATGTTTGAGCGTTTTCACCGTATTGAGAATGTAACAGGCAGAACATATGAAGGTACCGGCATAGGGTTATCACTGATAAAAGAATTTGTTCAGTTGCACGGAGGAAGCATCAGCGTGGAAAGTAAATCAGGGGTTGGAAGTACATTTAGTGTCACCATTCCTTTTGGAAAAGCACATCTTCCTTCTTCACAAATAAAAAATGAGGACAATGATTTTGCTGATATTATCTCGGATGTATATATAGAAGAAGCGGCAACACTTCTCGGGAATGTTGCTGTAGAAAATGAATTGAAAGGTTTAGAAGAAGACAAAGAATTCCCTCTTGTGATGATCGTTGATGACAATGCCGACATGCGGCGGCACCTGCAAACCTTGCTTGCCGGGAAATTCAGAACAATTACTGCCCACAATGGAATGCATGCTTTGCAGCAATTAAGAGAAGTAATACCTGATCTTATTTTAAGTGATATAATGATGCCGGTAATGGATGGCATTAAATTATTGAAAGAGATAAAGAGCAACAAAAAAACAGAACAGGTACCGGTAGTGCTGCTTACTGCAAGAGCAGGGGAGGAATCGAAAATTGAAGGATGGGAAACTGGTGCCGATGATTACCTGGTAAAACCATTTTCATCAAAAGAATTAGTTGCAAGAATTGATGCACAGATAAAAATTAAACAAAAGCGGGATACTATACTGCAAAACGTTTATAATCTTTTTGATGAAGTACCTTTTGCGATAGCAGTTTTGAAAGGCGAAGATTTAATCATAGAATTCATCAATAGGTATAATGTTGGTATCTGGCAGTGCTCAAAAGAGGAAGTGACAGGCAAGCCTTTATTTGAAGCAAGACCTGATATACGTAAAGGTGCTGAATGGGTGCACGCAGAAGTGTATCGTACCGGGAAAAGATGCGTGATCAATGACCTTCCCCTTGAGTTAACGGTGAAGGGCAAAACCCAAACACGTTATTTTAATGCTATTATTGATCCCCAGGTAAATGAAGATGGAAAAATTATAGGGCAGCTTGCTACCAGCATCGAGGTCACCGACCAGGTTCTTGCAAGAAAAAAAATTGAGGAAGCGAACCGTCAATTGCAATTTGCGGCAACGCTGGGGCAAAGTATCCCGGATGCTGTAGTTGGAACATTGCCCGCTGAAGAAAATTATCTTATTACTACCTGGAATAAAGGCGCTGAAACAACCTATGGCTGGAAAGCAGATGAAGCGATAGGAAAACCAGTAAGCGCAGTACTTCAAACAATTTTTCGTTCAGAAGAAGAGAGAAAAATATCGGAGGCCGCCCTTGCCGGGAATGGTTATTGGAAGGGCGAAGTAACACAAAAGACAAAAGATGGCCGTGAAATTATAACACTTGCCTCCATTGCATATATTAAAAGTGCCGAAGGCAAAATATTAGGGGCTGTGGGTGTGAACCGCGATATTACCAAATTAAAGGAAGCAGAAACGGCATTGGGTGTGGCAAAAGAGCAGCTTGAAATAACCTTTAAAAACATACCGGCCGGTATTTACCAATTAAACAGCAAAGGAAGGTTGGAATACATCAATGAAAGAGGTGCCGCGCTAATGGGGTATAATTCTGTTGAAGAAGTGATGGAGCACAATATGGAACAGTTGAAAAAGCATGTTGATGAAAAATTTATAGTGCTTGATGAAACAGGTAAAGAAATGACGGAAGAAAAAGGTACCATATATATTGCAATTAAAACGCGTAAACATGCAGAAGCAGTTTTTCAATTTATAAATAAGGAAACAGGAAAATCAATGTGGATACTTTCAAATTCAACTCCTGTTTACGATGATAATGGTGAACTTTCTTTTGTGTTGACTATAGCTACCGATGTCACGTCAAGTAAAACCGCGGAAATTGCGTTACGCGAAAGCGAGGAACGTTTTCGCACGCTTGCAGAAACATTGCCTCAAATGGTATGGATGAGAAATGCGGACGGTAACATTGAGTATGCGTCGAAAGCGTGGGAAATATACTCGGGGAAAAAAGATGTAAGCGAGGCATGGAGAACAATGGTACACCCGGATGATTGGGAGCGCGTAATGAATTCTTGGGAAAAGGATTCCGCCTCAGGCACGTCTTTCCGGTATGAAGTACGTTTGAAAAACAGGGAAGGTGAATACAGGTGGCACCATGCAGCGGGCGAACCGGTGAAGGATCAATCCGGTAAAATAATAAAATGGATAGGAGCATTGACAGATATTCATGTTCAAAAAACATTTGCAGAAAAACTGGAAGACCAGGTTGCGCAAAGAACAGAGGAGCTCTTAAAAGCGAATAAGGAACTTGAATCCTTCAATTATATTGCGAGTCATGATCTGCAGGAACCCTTACGAAAAATACAAACGTTCATCGCATTAATAGAAAGGAACCGCGAGAACAACGAAATCGTACAAAAATATTTTGAGAAAATAAGATCATCCGCGGAAAGGATGAGCGATCTTATTCGATCCATACTCGCATACAGTCAGCTTTCAAAAACATCACAGGAATATTCACTAACCGATCTGAATCAAATTCTCGATGATGTTAAAAATGATTTTGAGCTGCTTATTAAAGAGCGGGATGCTTTAATAAAAAGTGATAAACTTCCCGTTATAAGATCAAACCCACTCCAGATGCACCAGCTGTTTGCTAACCTGATAAGCAACTCTCTAAAATTTTCAAATCATAAACCTGAGATAACAATTGATTCGCGAATTATTACAGGTGATAAAATCACAGTGAATGGCTCTGTAAATCCTGATCAAAAATTTGTACACCTGACCTTTGCCGATAATGGTATAGGTTTTCAGCCCGAATTCAAAGAACAAATCTTTCAACTATTTCAGCGATTGCATAACAGGGCGCAATATTCAGGCACCGGTATTGGTTTAAGCATTGTAAAAAGGATCATAGAGCAACATAAAGGATTTATTGCCGCAGACTCAGTTCCGGGGCAAGGAGCAATATTCAATGTATGGCTGCCGTTAGAGCAGAACAAAAGCTATGATCACTGAATATTTATGAATGTTCAATCAAAAACCTAATCGATCTTATTTGCCGGTCACAAAAAATTTCCTGTAACAAAAAGTCTCCTGCATGCTGAGAGCAGGAGACTCATTTATTGAACAACAATTATACGGGTGATAAGTATTGGGAATACACATAACCTTCTGCGCCTTTATCTGTGCGTATCAATGACCACTGATCATTTGCCTTGCTTATAATATTTACTACTTCGTTATGCGCAGCTTTACCAACAATGGGCTGGTCGGTTCCCGGTCCTTTTCTTATGTTGAGATTTGATGTTTCTGTGACAACTTTTGCTTTGGTACCCGCTGTGGCACTTGTGTTTACATCAAGCACAAGATCTCCTGCCCTGTAATCGGGATCGATCTTGTTGTACACGTTCCATAATGTATCTTTAACCTGAGCGTTAGGCGCTTCGCCTGTAACATGCAGTACATTGTTCTCTTCGCTAATTTGTAAGTTGCGCACACCAGAATTTTTTGCTGTATCTATCAGCTCTTTATATTTATCCTGTAACGCCATGATACACCTCCTATTTTTTAATGGTTAAATTGTTGTTTACTTTCCTGGGATTTAATGCGTGCACGGCCTGCATCAGCTTTGGTAATTTCTCCTTTGTTATAGTACCTGTAAGCGTTACTTCTCCATTTTCAACCGTGGCTGTTACATCCGGATAATCTTTTGTTGCATCTTTAAGTTGTGTTCTCAAAGAATCATCCATTGATGTGGCAGGAGCAATTGTTGCAGCAGTTGATGTATCCATTGTAGTGGCTGATGATGTGTCAACACTGGTTGCTGTATTAGTGTTCTCATTATTCTTTTCTTTGCCTTTGCACGATGATGTTGCAAGTCCTGCTGCAAAGATGAGCAACAGCATACCTGTTTTAAAATTGTGTAATTCCATAGAATTCTATTTTTAGTAGGTGATAAAAATGCTTCAGTATTATTTCTATTTGCAAAGTTTAGGAATAAATAGGTCTAAATATCATGCCAGTAAGAAAATCAGTTTGGTTCCAAGTGGTAATGTGGAGGAATGCAATAAACCAGGAAATAGAAAAATTAAAAATAAAAAACACTCAAAGTTTTATTGAGTGTTTTCACAGGTTTTCATAGAAATAAATAACCCCCTTCCTCATGTTACAAATTGTGTACCATAAAAATATTCCACAATCTTCTGTAATCATGTCTCTTTTCTCCGGCCTTCGAAAATTATAAAATAAGGAAGCAATTCCTGTAAGGTATATTTGTTACTGTTGAAATTGAATATTTGGTTTATCTAAAATTTTCAACTTTGACAATTGAGATGGGATTTATTTAAATTTTATACTTTTAGAGATTGTTTAAAAATGATTTTTACAACTTTGCTAACGCTAAAAGTATGAGTGCCATTGAGTAAACTATTTTAAAAAATACTTGTATGCCAATTTATATGGACCGCCACGATGTTTCAGAAAACGTCACAGCAGAGGTGATAGCCCAACTACACCAGGCGGATTTGAAAGTGCAGGATCAGTTTGGATGCAGAGGATTAACTTATTGGTTTGACGAAAAAAGAAAAATTGCTTTTTGCTTGATCGAGGCGCCTGACGCGCAGTCCATTCATAACATGCATGATCATGCTCATGGACAAGTACCGCACAGGGTGATAGAAGTAAACGCCAGCATTGTTGAATCATTTTTAGGCAGAATTGAAGACCCTGAAAAAGCGCAGGACACTGAGCTGAATATTATTAATGACCCTCCCTTCAGGACGATAATGGTGATATCAATTAGAGGATTATCACTGGTACATAATGGTTCTGCTCAATCCAAATTATTATTACACAATTATAATAATGCAGTTCTTAATTTATTGGATGATTATGGCGGGAAGCCGGTAAAACAAACAGAAAATTATTTTTTGGTTTCTTTTAAATCGGTTTCAAATGCCATTAACGCTGCATTTGAGGTACAGGCATTATTTAAAGATGTGAGAAATAAAATAAACAATGACAGGGTACATTTAAAAATAGGATTGAGTGGAGGTGTGCCTGTAACTGAAAAGAAATTAATTTTTGAGGATGCTGTAAAATTAGCAGAACGGATGTGCAGGATCATTAAAGGAGATATTATAGTTGCTCCGGAGGTTAAGGAATTATATAACAGCGAAAATATAAAAGCTTTACATGAAGGAGAGAATATTGTTCTTCTTACACAAACAGATGAAAGATTTCTAACGCTTCTAATGGATTATACAGAATCTGCCTGGAGTAATATAAATTTAAAGGTGGAGCATTTTAGTAAACCCGTAGGGTGCAGCAAATCCCAGCTATATCGTAAAATAATCTTTCTCACAGGAAAATCACCCAATGGTTTTATCCGGGAATACCGTTTGAATGAAGCTTTGACTTTATTAAATAAGAATACGGGCAACGTTTCAGAAATCGCTTTTGAAACCGGCTTTAGCAGTCCATCCTATTTTTCCAAATGCTTTTTGAAACAATATGGGCATTTACCCTCTGATTATTTACCCGCCAAATTAAAATAATCATTCCGCCTCTAAACATTTTACAAGGTTGAATTAAAATTACCAGTTTTTGAACTAAATGTTTCAGTGTTCAAATTTATCTGTGATTAGTTTTGGATAAGATAATACATGCATGTTGTTGTGGATGTCTTAAGTTTGGTAACTGTTTAAAAATTTTTACGCCGCAAAATTTGGGTCTGGATACACAATTCTTTTTGAAGCCGCTGGAATGGCTGTAATTAATAACCTGAAACTATTTTAAACAGATCCGGTAATAAATAACCTTCAGACATCTGAAGATATGTCCGCTATTCCCCGCTCATTTCTAAATAAATCAATTTTTAAAATTTCAAAAAACATGTTATGTCAACGTTAGTAAAGGACTTAAACCCTTCAGTTATTAAAGAATTCGCATCTCAAATCAGGGGGGAAATCATTCTTCCTGGAGACTCCAGTTATGATGAGTCGCGCAAAGTGTTCAATGCAATGATAAATAAGCATCCCGGTATGATCGTAAAATGTGTGGATGTTGCTGATGTTATACACTCGGTAAATTTTGGAAGAGAAAATAATTTACTGGTTGCAGTAAGGGGAGCGGGGCACAATGGTGGCGGCTTAGGAATATGTGATGACGGCCTGGTCATCGATTTGTCGGGGATCAAATATGTACGGGTTGATCCTGTTGAAAAAACGGTTCGTGTTGGAGGAGGAAATGTATGGGGAGAAGTTGATCATGCAACACATCCATTTGGACTTGCTGTTCCGGCGGGAATAATTTCTACAACAGGTGTAGGCGGTTTGACACTCGGGGGAGGAGTTGGTTATTTGGCAAGGAAGTACGGGCTTACCATCGACAATTTGCTGGAGGCAGATATGGTGCTGGCCGATGGAACATTTGTTACCGTAAATGCCAATCAAAACAGTGACCTGTTTTGGGCAATTCGCGGAGGTGGCGGAAACTTCGGGATAGTAACTTCATTTAAATTCCAGGCTCATCCGGTCAAAAATGTTTTTGCAGGTCCCACATTGTGGCCAATTGAAAAGACAAAAGAAATAATGAACTGGTATCACAATTTTATTGATACTGCTCCGGAAGATTTAAATGGTTTTATTGCTACAATGGTCATACCCGGGCCACCATTTCCGGAAAGTCTTCACAATAAACAATTCTGCGGAATTGTATGGTGCTATGTAGGTGATCTGGACAAGGCAGAAGAAGCGTTTGAGCCGATTCGTGCTATGAAGCCTTTGTTTGAGCACGTGGGTGTTATGCCTTATCCAACTGTACAAACTCTGTTTGATGGTATGCTGCCTCCGGGCTTGCAATGGTATTGGCGGGCTGACTTTTTTAATGAATTGGGACCTGAAGTTGCTGATAAACATTTAGAATTTGGATCGAAGATACCAACGCCTCTCTCGCAGATGCATTTGTATCCAATAGGGGGAGCTGCAGGCAGGGTAGGGATAGACGAAACTCCATGGGCGTATAGAGACGCTAAATATGCAGGAGTAATAGTAGGAGTTGATCCGGATCCTGCAAACGCAGAAAAAATTACAATATGGTCTAAAGATTATTGGGATGCACTCCATCCTTATTCATCAGGCGGCGCTTATTTAAACTTTATTATGAACGAAGGCCAGGACCGTGTAAAGGCAAGCTACAAACATAATTATAATCGCCTGGTAAAAATTAAAAAGAAATACGATGCAAACAATTTCTTCAGGGTAAACCAGAATATTTCACCAAATGGAGTTAATTAGAAATTATTATCCAATGAAAAAGGACAGATAAGGAAGTTATTCTGCACAATCTGAGAAGGTTCGAATGCTATAAGAAAATTTTGGCGGTCATGCGACCGCCAAAATTCGTTATAGCAGTCTGCAAAAATTATTATTTCGAACAATTGATAAACTAAAGCAGAACCAAAAAGTGGCTGATCACAATAATCAGGATGTTTGAAACAGAATATTGCAAATAAAATAACATAGACAAGAAGAAAATATTTCTTTTAAATCACAGAGTATCGAATTTTAGGGCATGAAATGTTTGCTCATATTTATAGCGATGCTGCCTGCTTATCTTACATTAGCTCAGCAGCCTTTGATTCACTCGCACAATGACTATGCACAATTACAGCCCTTTGTAAATGCATGGCGCAATAAAGCATTTTCAATAGAAGCAGATGTTTATCCTGGTGATAGCTTGCCGGTTGCGCATGATAAGAGAAATATCACTCCTGGCAAAACGCTGGTCGGGATGTACCAGCAGCCGATTATCATGCTATTTGAAAAATATCATGGCCATATCAGCGATGATACAGCCTATGCGCCTGTTCTGATGATTGATATAAAAGAAAACAGCGAAGCGGTTATTACACAACTGGTGAAGTTGCTGGCGCCGTATCGTGATGTATTTGACCGCACAGTAAATCCAAAATCTGTGCAGGTGGTATTAAGCGGTGAACGGGGATCTGTACAGCATTGGGTACAATGGCCATCGTACATTTTATTTGACGGTCGTCCGGATGAAATATACGACAGTGCTACTTTGCAACGTGTGGCTTTTATCAGCGATTCGTACATGAATTATGCAAATAATAAGGACAGTATAGAAAGGAGGTTACAGCGGCTCGTTAAA
>DATBFI010000576.1:0-9692 GCA_036558585.1 Chitinophagaceae bacterium | reverse complement strand
GATTTTGGCGATTTAAAAATAGAAAGAACTACCTCATCAAGTATTGCATCATTATACTTCAACAATCCTATATGCAGCGTATGAGAAGGTTGTTCTGACAGATCTTTGGAAGTAAATAATTTATTTACGATCTCAAATGTTTTGTTACCGCTTACTCTTATCACGCCAATGGCCCCTATGCCTTGTGGTGTTGCTAATGCAGTGATTGTATCATCCCATCCTGAAATTTTTATTGACATGCTATTGCAAATATTTTTATGAGCCCAACTGAATTACTACTATAATGCTTTACTTGCGTCGCACTCTTGTACTGTTGAATTTTTTCGGCAAATTAATTGCAAAGATTATACATACATTATAATAAGACAAAAGCATTGTTATGGCTTGATTTTATAATTGCTAAATAGGATTAAGGTGTTGGTGAAAGCAAGGCAATAGACGCAAAATCTATCATTGAAAAGCAGTACGATAAAAAAATAATTTTTCAATTGTGATTTAGGATGTCTGGTAAATTTTAAAAATCTTAACTGCATAAAATAACAAAGCCCCTGCAGTTACAGAGGCCTTGACAAAAAATAACCAATAACTTATTGTTCTGATACCTGGAATGTTATGCTTTGCTTTTGACGATAAATTACGTTCCTGCCATTTTGAACGGCGGGCGTCCATGCCGGGCCTTTCTTGATCACACGAACAGCTTCTGTAGCGGTTCCATAACCGGGATCATTTAAAGCCTGCACTTCAGAAATATTTCCGGATTTGTCTACAAGAAAAGAAACTATCACTGTATAGTTGCCGGGAGGCGCACCGTTATCAACCGGAACATTACTATTTAAATTTCTTTCGAGATATTTTTGCCATGCTCCTGCGCCGCCGGGAAACTTTGCTTCAATTTGTACAGTTTTAAATTCTTTATCGTAATCTTCTTCCTGCGCTTTCGGTGCCTCAACCTGTCCTGTACTTTGTTCAACAGGAGGAGCAACCACATCAGTTTTTTCACCCTCCTGGTTAATGGTACCAATCTTAGTATCTTCCAGTTTTTCCTGTTCGGGTGGTTTTTCTTCAGGTTTTACTTCCTCATCCTTAACAATTTTGGGAGGAGTAAATTTGGTGATTTCCACTTTGGGCGGTTCCTGCTTAGGTGGTGGCGGTGGCGGAGGTTCCGGCTTTTTTTCCTCCTGTACATTTGCTAATTGCACATCCTGTACAAGAATTTGAGTTTGTTTTTTGGGAGCAACGAAGCTTGAAAGGATCGTTACCAAAAAAATAATCAGGCAGATTGCTACCATTGCCCCTACAGCAATCAAAAGCCGCCTCTGGTAAGTTTTACGAAGATCATAAGCTCCGTATTCCTTATTTCGGCCCTCGAAAATAATATCGAGGATATCTGCGCTTAAGATTTTGTTTTGTTCCATTGTAATTAATTATTTAATTAGATGCAAAATCTAAAAAATTCCACACCACATTATTTCGATACAGGCACAACCGTTGCTGATGCTGGTGGCGGAGGATTTTCACCTTCGGTCTTCCTGAGAAAATAATCTTCTTCAGGTGAAATATCAACCAATGCATAACGCTTGATAACGTTTATTGCCATTTCATCCAAAATGTCTACTACATTCCTATACGTACTTTCATCGTTTGGTTTGATTACAACAACAAGATCGGCCGTATCTGTTGTCTGTTTCTTATGGATGATCACATCACGAATCTCTTTGAAATTGGATGCCTTAAAATTAGATGCATTAGGTTCTAACTGCCCTTCGTAATAAAAAACATTATTGTCTTTACCAAGAAGAAGAGTTAGCGCGCCTGATGCTTTTGCTTTATTCTGCTCTTCAGGCTTAGCTTTATTATCCGGCAATATCAATTTCATCGCCGTAGGCTGACTCATTGTTGTAGTGAAGATAAAAAATGTTATCAACAGAAATCCCAGGTCAACCATCGGTGTAAGGTCGACTCTTGTTGATAATTTTTTTCCTTTTTTAACACCTGGGCCTTTTTTATGCTTACCTCCACCCGA
Source organism: Chitinophagaceae bacterium (assembly GCA_036558585.1). Lineage (GTDB taxonomy): Bacteria > Bacteroidota > Bacteroidia > Chitinophagales > Chitinophagaceae > DATBFI01. The sequence continues at coordinate 7,669 of DATBFI010000576.1, read as the reverse complement.
GGTATCCATTTCTGCCATAGTGCATAATTTTTTTAGTTAACAATATTGATGACAAATTAATTATTCTTCTCTTCTTCCAACTCTATACAGATCAGTGCCCATCGGTACACTTTCAGGATTTGTTACCATTTGAAATTTAAAGAATTCATTTTTCCTGAACGCATCAATTATATTTCTGAAAGAAGGGTATTTTGCAACGTTATCTCCTTTTAGCAAAAGGTTAGGCTTTAAACCCGTATACGCATCGGCCACTCCCCTCATCCAGTCAAGCAATTCGTTATCGGTGCTGTCTTTTACACGAATGCCAGGCAATGTTTCACCAGTCATTTGCTCAACGGACATCCTTGCCTGCTGTTTTAATGTTGCTAATGGAACGCCTATGAACGGAGCCCTTACCAGGGCTGCAATTTCCGCATCAGACAATCCTAAATTTTTGTGTTGATTGACCGATTTTATTATTTCCGCTTTTTTGTCCTTGTCATTTTTGCTGTCTCCTGTTGATAAAAATACTTTACCATCTTTATTCAAAGAGATCATAACAACGTTGGTCTCAGGAGCTACTTTTGCGGCAACAGAGTTAGGTGTATTTACCGGTACTGCCTCGGAAGGCTTAAACTTTGTTGTCAGGATGAAGAATGAGAGCAGCAGGAAAGCCACATCACACATTGCTGTCATATCAACTGCTGTGCTCTTTCGTGGTATTTTCGGTCGTGCCATGTTTTAATTTTTTATCTTCACAGTATAAGATTCAAACACAAAAAAATTCCACACTCAAATTTCCAATTTTATTTATAGTTGGAAGCAAAGCTTTGCGTTAATGTAAAGCCGCTTTCATCGATGCCATAGGTAATAGCGTCTATTCTTGTTGTAAAGACATTGTACATAATAATAGCGATCGCAGAGGTTCCGATACCAAGCGCTGTGTTATACAGAGCTTCAGAAATACCCTGAGACAATTTTTGTGCAGCTTCTCCTCCCCCGCTTTCACCCAGTGCAGCAAATGAGCGAATCATACCAATTACTGTTCCCAACAGTCCTAACAAAGTCGCTACAGATGCAATTGTTGAAAGAAATACAAGATTTTTTTCAAGCATCGGCAATTCAAGTGCAGTGGCCTCCTCTACCTCTTTTTGAATATTCAGTACCTTTTGCTCTGTTGTTAACTCAGTATTTCCAATCATTTCTTTATACTTACGTAAACCGGCTTTCATAACATTGCCTACTGAGCCTTTTTGCCTGTCGCATTCAGACATTGCTTTATCAATATCCCTGTTAGCAAGGTGATATTGAACCTTGCGGATAAACTCAGCAATGCTCCCTTTACCAGTAGCTTTTGTAACTGTAAGCAATCTTTCTATTACGAAAGTGAGTACCGTAAGCAATGCACCAATAAGAATTGGTACGATTATACCTCCTTCATACATACGCGGAAAGTTACCTTTTGGACCTTGATGGTTAGGCCAAAATCCGCCTGCCGGGTCAGGTTGAGTAAAATTAGAGGGTGTACCTATAACAAAACGCCAGATCACATAGCCCAGAATGATACACGTTAAAGGCGCAAGCCATGAAATGGAATTACCTTTTTTTACAGGTTGTACGGAGGTGGTGCTTCTAACTGCGGCTGCAGATGCCGATGCGGTTGCAGTTGGTTTTGTTTCTGCCATGACCAATTGATTTTAGGTTTAAAAAACTGATTTTAATTTAAAGAACTGACGTTAGAAAAATTTGGGAGTACAATTCTAATGAAATTTCGTTTTAAAAAAGCAACTTATTTTAATATTTCTTTAAAGTTATTTTATTAATATTTAATTGGGCACACAAATTAAAAATTTTATTTCAGGCAAACAACTGATGTTTTTGATTTTTAGAAAAATCCTATCTAAAATTAATTTTGATACTATTTCATACTCCCTTTAAATTACGATAGCTATTTTAATACCAGAAATATCACGGCGTATACGGTACTTTCGCCAACTCATGCATTACCCAAATATTTGCAGTGGTGTAAAAATTATAACACAGCAAAAATCAATCGTTATCATTCCAATAATTAGTGATAATTGATGAGATTTTTACACTTCTTTTACTTGCACTGTTTTGAAACTGTATATAATATTCCTGTATATTCAATTTTCATTTGATTTAAATATCGCCAAGTTTATGAAGAATCTATTTATTCTGTTCATTTCAATCCTGTTTGCGTCTGTCATATTTGCTCAAAAAAAGAAGGAACAACCTCCTACCCCGGTCCAATCATCTCAACCCAAATCCTCAGGTCCAAAAAAATATGAAGAGGTGATCACTGATAAAGCTATTACCAAAAGGGGTTTGTTTACTGTACATAAAGTTGATGATAAGTGGTTTTTCGAAATACCTGATTCTATGCTTAACCGTGAAATAATGGCTGTAACGAGATACAGTAAAGTAGCCGGCGGCGCTGATGTTTACGGTGGTGAGCTCGCAAATGAGCAAATTATTTTCTGGGAGAAAGGTCCGAACAACAACCTGTTTATGCGGGTAGTGACAGTGATAAGCGTGGCCGACTCTACAAACCAGATATATAAAGCGGTAACCAATTCAAATGTAAATCCTATCGCCGCCGCCTTCGACATTAAAGCGATTGGGAAAGATTCAACCAGTACCGTGATAGATGTGACCGATTTTTTTAATGGTGATAACCAGGTTGTAAATATTGATCCGTTGGGTAAAAAATCCCTCAATTTGAGTAACCTTTCCTCAGACAGAAGTTATATTAAAACCATAAATACATTCCCGATAAACATCGAAGTGAAAACAGTTAAAACGTATAATTCTTCTCCCAATCTTGGTTTTGGAAATTTACCGGTTATCTCCTCCTCTTTGCCGGGTGCTTTTGCTGCAGGGGCAGTAACCTTTGAAATGAATACTTCATTTATTCTGCTGCCAAAGGAGCCGATGAAAAAACGGACGTTTGATCCGCGTGTTGGTTTTTTTGCAGACAATTACACTGTATTTACAGATGATCAGCAAAAGGTGCAGGATGATATATTTATTTTAAGATGGCGTCTGGAACCCAAAGATGAAGACACGGATAAATGGAAAAGAGGCGAGTTGGTAGAACCTAAAAAACCTATTGTATATTATATAGATCCGGCAACGCCAAAACAATGGCGGCCCTATTTAATAGAAGGAATAAACGACTGGCAAAAGGCATTTGAAAAAGCAGGTTTTAAAAATGCTATTATGGCAAAAGAGTGGCCTGAAAATGATACGACCATGAGTCTTGAAGATGCCCGTTTTGCCGTGCTGCGCTACTTTGCTTCCGGTATTGAAAATGCGTATGGACCAAACATACATGATCCGAGAAGTGGCGAGATATTGGAAAGCCACGTAGGATGGTATCACAACGTATTGAAATTATTGCATGATTGGTATTTTATCCAGACTGCTGCTGTTGACCCAAAAGCAAGAAAAATGAAATTTGATGATTCATTAATGGGCGCCCTGATTCGTTTTGCAGCTGCTCATGAAATAGGCCATACATTGGGACTTCGCCACAATATGGGCAGCAGCAGCCGTACACCCGTGGAATTATTGCGAAACAAGGCCTGGGTGCAAACGCATGGCCATACCTCATCAATTATGGATTATGCACGCTTTAATTATGTAGCACAACCAGAGGATAGTATATCTGAAGTCGGACTCTTTCCAAGAATAGGTGAGTATGATATGTGGGCCATTAAATGGGGCTACTCTCCTACCAGCGCAAGGAATGAAAAAGAAGATGAAAAAATTGTAAATAAATGGGTGATCGATAGCCTGAAGGCAAATCCACGCTTATGGTTTGGGACCGAAACAAATCCGTTCGATCCCCGCTCACAAACTGAAGACCTGGGTGATAATGCTATGAAAGCAGGCGAATATGGAATTAAGAATATGAAAAGAATTTTGCCGAACCTGATTGAATGGACAAAAGAGGAAGCAGACAAATACGAGAACCTTGAAGACATGTACAATCAATTGCTTATTCAGTTTAGCCGTTATATGGGTCATGTACTTAAAAATGTTGGTGGGATTTATGAAACGCCAAAAAGTGTAGAACAACCGGGGGATGTATATGAACCCGCTCCAAAAGAATTACAAAAAGATGCGGTTCAGTTTCTCAACAAGCAATTGTTTGAAACACCGGCCTGGCTGCTTGATAAAAATATTCTCAATAAAATAAATGACCCTGTTTCAAGTGAAACGGTAGCAAATATTCAAACCAGCACGTTAAATGGATTATTAAGTGCATCAAGGATGAATCGCATCTCAATATGCAGCAATCGTTTTGGCGCCGCAAATACTTACCAGGTAGATGAAATGCTTGATGATTTAAAAAAAGGAGTATGGAGCGAACTCATCACGAAAAAACCTATAGACAATCTGCGTCGTAACCTGCAAAAGACTTATGTTGAAACATTAATCAGTATTTTAAACCCCTCTCCTTCTCCAACAACAAACTTACCCGCAGGATTTCTGATTCTGTTCGGCACTAATGTAAAAAATACAGATGTGCCTTCAATTGTGAGAGCACATTTAACATCATTGCGCAGTGAAATTCTTGCCGCCATTCCTGCTACGACAGACAAAATGAGCAGATACCATTTACAGGATGTGGCAGAACGAATAAGAAGAGCTTTGGACCCTTATAAATAATAAGCCCTGTCCCTAAAGGGAGCATCAGATCAAAAAGTACTTACATATTTAAGACAATTGAAAGATTAACATATATTGCCGGGGGTAATACAGTTCAAATAAAGTGATCTCAAGCCTTTATAATAAGGTACAAACACCAGGGATATTCCCTTTGGAACAAGGAAACTGTATATCAATTGTGATCAAATATTAGAAGGAAAATAAAATATGGAGCAACTCAGTTACACACCTTCAGGAGATGGGGGCATAAAGGTTTTAAAGTTTGGCGGCACATCAGTAGCTAATACAGAAAATATTCGAAAGACAGTAAACATTATTAAACAGGGCAACGACTCGCAAATCATTGTATTATCTGCGTTAAGCGGTGTGACGGATCAATTGATCAGGACCGGAACACTTGCAGAAAAGGGTGATGAAACATATAAGGAGATGCTGAAGCAGCTGGAGAAAAAACATCTTGATACTGCACGGGGACTACTGCCTGTAACACACCAAAGCAGTTGCCTCAGCATGATAAAACAGCACTTTAATGAGCTCGAAGAAATTTGCAGCAGCGTATTTTATCTGAAAGAATTGTCACCCCGAACAAAAGATCGCATCATTAGTTTCGGAGAATTGCTCTCTTCAAAAATCATCTCTGCATTCATACAATCTGCAGGTACTGACCATGAATGGATTGATTCACGGAAACTGATTAGAACCAACGGCAACTTTGGTTTTGCATCTGTAAATTTTAGTATTACCAATGATCTTATCTCTTACGCCGTTACTGCATCACAGAAGAAATTATTCTTAGTGCCCGGATTCATTGCAAGTGATGAGAATGGCAATACCACTACATTAGGCCGCGGTGGTTCCGATTATACAGCCGCAATCTTTGCGTCTGCCCTGAATGCGACATCCCTTGAAATATGGACAGATGTTACGGGCATGATGACTGCTGATCCACGCTGGGTACCAAATGCGAAAACCATCAGTCGGATTTCTTACCAGGAAGCAATGGAGCTATCGCACTTTGGTGCTAAAGTGATTTATCCTCCAACCATTCAGCCTGTAATGCAAAAACAAATCCCTACCCGGATAAAAAACACTTTTGCGCCTGAGGCCGAAGGAACTGTTATTGAAAGTGCGCCTTCAACCAGTGCGGAAGGAGGCGAAATTATTACAGGCATTTCAAGCATCAATGCAATTGCGCTTCTCAGTTTGGAAGGCAGCGGCATGGTCGGTATCCCGGGTTTTTCAAAAAGATTATTTGAAGCACTGGCAGATAAAAAAATAAATGTCATTCTTATCACTCAGAGCTCTTCTGAACATTCTATTTGTGTTGCAGTAAATACTGCTGATGCAGACAGCGCAAAAGAAGCAGTAGACAAAGCTTTTACAATTGAAATTGCGCAGGGAAAAGTTGAACCATTAAAAGTTGAGCAAGGTCATGCAATCATTGCATTGGTGGGCGATAAAATGAAAAGCCACCCTGGTATCAGCGGGAGAATGTTTGATGCCCTGGGAAGAAATGGTATTAATGTAAGAGCGATCGCCCAGGGTTCTTCAGAGAGAAATATCTCTGCTGTAATTGCCACTGCTGATGTAAAGAAAGGAGTGAATGTTCTGCATGAAGCATTCTTTGAGTCTGCTTATAAACAGCTGAATGTATTTATAGTTGGTGTTGGCAATGTAGGAAGTAAATTGTTAAGCCAGTTAAAACAACAGCAACCTTTTTTACTCGAACATGTGAACCTGCAGGTACGTGTAACCGGAATTGCCAACAGTAAAAAAATGTTATTTGTTGATAATGGTAATGACATTGATCTCACTAACTGGAAATATGCACTTGAGAAAGGGCATTCAACACAGCTTGATGAATTTGTTGATACCATCATTCAAAAGAACTTACGTAATTCTGTTTTTGTTGATGTGACAGCAAATGAAAATGTTGCAGAAGTTTATGATAAACTCCTGTCGAAAGCTGTATCAGTAGTTGCCTGTAATAAGATCGCTGCATCATCGTCGTATCAAAACTACAGTCACTTAAAATTGCTCGCAAAAGAGTATAACGCGCTGTATCTTTTTGAAACCAATGTGGGTGCGGGTTTACCAGTGATAGGAACTTTGAATGACCTGAGAAGAAGTGGCGATAAAGTAACCAGGATACAGGCTGTACTTTCAGGTACACTCAATTTTGTGTTCAATCACTATGATGGAACAAGACCATTTGCAGAGGTTGTAAAAGAAGCGCAGGATGAGGGCTATACGGAACCTGATCCGCGTCTTGATCTGGGTGGCACAGATGTAATGCGGAAGATCATGATACTTGCACGGGAAGCGGGCGAACGTATTGAGATGGAAGATATCGTTAACAATACCTTCCTCCCTGCTTCATGTTTTGAAGGAAGCGTAGAAGACTTTTATAACGAGATGTCAAAGCAGGAAAGCCATTTCAAAAAATTATACGACGAAGCAGTAAAGAAAAATTGCAAGCTGAAATTTGTGGCAGAATTTCAATCCTCTCCGCCTAATGGCGAAGATGGGAAAGGAAAAGCTTCTGTGGGTTTACAGCACATTCCCTCCAACTCGGATTTTTATCATCTCTACGGAAAAGATAATATTGTATTGTTTTACACGCAACGTTACCCCGAACAGCCACTAGTGGTAAAAGGAGCCGGGGCAGGGGCAGATGTAACTGCAAGCGGGGTGTTTGCAGATATTATACGTGTGGCGAGGGTATAGAGCCCCAGCCCTAAAGGAAGAAGAGAGCTTGCCAGAATAAATATCTAAAATCGTGAAAACAAATTTGATAAATAATTTTTTTTACTCTCCGTCACGAGAAGAGGGCATGCATTATGGTGCTCACCCCTTAATATTTAAAAAAGCAGAAGAATTAAGGAGCAAAATGACTCATGCAGAGGAGCTACTATGGAATTATCTAAAATTAAATGAATGGAATTTAAAGTTTAGAAGACAGCATCCAATCGCTTTATATGTTGCAGACTTT
>DATBFI010000575.1:0-8454 GCA_036558585.1 Chitinophagaceae bacterium | reverse complement strand
AAATTCACGGATCGTATTAATAAGCTTTGTGCGCTTAAAGAATGTTTCTTTTACTTCCGGGTTAATAATAAGATCCGCATAACGCTGGCGATAACGAAATTCAGGATCAGTTACTGCGTCATACACATGGCCGGATTCGTCACGCTTTACTACGGGTAAAGGTTTCAACGATTTTGTGAGGAGTGTAAATGTTTTTGCATGGACAGATATTTCGCCTGTTTTTGTTATGAAAACAAAACCGGTAACACCTATGATGTCACCAAGATCGATGAGGTGTTTTATTACTTTGTCGAAAAGCGTTTTGTCTTCGCCCGGGCAAATGTCATCCTTACGAACATACAATTGAATAATTCCTTTCGCATCCAGTATTTTAATAAAAAATACTTTGCCTTTATCATTGAGACTCATAATGCGACCGGCAACACAAACATGTGCAAACTTGTCTTTCGTTTCTTCTGTATAATTTTGTTTTATATCAGCTGAATAATGCGTTACCGGGTATAGTGGTGCGGGATAGGGCTCTATTCCCAGTGCCTGCAACTCTTTTAATTTTTCACGGCGGATGATCTCCTGTTCAGACAAATGTTGACTCATACCTGGTTTTTAAAGGACTGCAAATATAGTTTGCAGTGGCCAGTTTGCAAGTTTCCAGTTTGCCATCTTCGCAAAAACTATTTCAGCTTCATCACGAAAGGAAAATCAATTAAAATGTTTTTTTGAATAACAAATTGCTGTAGATGCTATCAATCAAGTCTTCCCTTTATGTTGAGTTGGTGCATTAGCTATATACATTTGACGGTGCAATATTTCAACAGAAAATTTTCGGATTAAAAAATTTAGGAGGACCTATTCAACAAACTAAGTCACTTACTTTATCAGGATGCTAGGCTGCTCTGATTGCGATTATAAAAAAAGAGTGTTTTCAATATTGTCCTTGCTGCAATTTCAAACGGCTATTGGTAATTGAAATAAGTATCCTTTTGTAAACCGAGCCTGCAAACCCGGCATTATCTGCAATAAAAATGCTTCCACCATTTCGGGCGAAAGCATCTTGCTTTGATTCAATAGTAATGTGTTTCATGAAAATTGTTCATTCAATTTCATGCTCTTCCTTTGGTGAAACAGTGTTATGCCATCTCCAGCCTGTGCTTTTGTCTTACTGGCTTTGCCTTTGGAAGTGGTTCAAATTTCCGGAAATGCATTGCAGTCCATACATGATCAAGTGTAACATCTGTAACACTAACAAAATCATTATCGCTTAAGATCTGCCAACTGCAATCCCTGTTGAGATCACTTGCTATTTTACTGGCGGTTTTTGGATAGGCTATCCATAACTTGCTATCGGTGTGAAGCGCCGGAAATACTTCATGCAAAATATTGCATAACTGTTGGTGATTTACAGCAAAAATTAAAGCAAAATCAATTTTTCTGCTTTTTAAAAGAGGCGTTACATTTTTTGCGTAAGAGAGCTTGGCAAACTGTTTTTCGATTGAGGATGGAAGACCCTGGATTAGCAGGTTTTTCTCATCTTTTAATTGCAACTTTTCAAACAAACTTTGATTTGACATCCTTAAAAGAAATTAAGGTTAATAAAGAACGGAGTGCAAAGTTAAGGAATTATACGAGGTGAGAAAAGAAAAAATTGAATCTATTTTTAATAGACACCATTTTTTAGAATACTTAAACATTTATTGCGTTGCGGGTTTATAATATTTAAGAGCTTCCGGCATTAATTCCTGTAATTTTTGGATGCGTTCTTCATCGGCAGGGTGATCGCTGAGAAAGACAGGTGGTTTAGAGCCGCCTAACTTTGCCATTCTTTGCCAGAAAGGAATGGCTTCCCGTGGGTCATAGCCAGCCATAGCTGCGAATATTAAACCGTAGTGGTCTGCTTCTAACTCCTGCTTCCGGGAGTTTGGTAATAAAACACCTACTTGTGCAGTTGGCCCATATACATTATTAAAAACATTTACCGTTTTAGGATCACTGCCAAGGGCCACATTGCCCGCTACCTGTATACCTTGTGCAAGCAATGCCTCGCTCATTCTTTCCCGACCATGACCAGCTACGGCATGTGTTATTTCATGACCAAGGACAACAGCCAGCGCAGCTTCATTTTGTGTAACAGGTAATATGCCGGTATAAACAACTACTTTACCGCCAGGCATGCACCATGCATTTACTTCTTTACTTTCAACAAGATTAAATTCCCACTTATACCCGTTCAATACATCGGAAACACCTTTTTCTTTATAATATTCAGTTATAGCATTCGCAATTCTTGTACCTACACGAACTACCATCTCAGCATCCGCATTTGTAGAAGTAACAACTTTATTTTGTGAAAGAAATTGCCTGTATTCAGTTTTAGCCATATCCTGAACCTGTGATTCGGAAACCAGTGACAGCTGATTGCGACCAGTAATTGCATTACGAGTGCAGGATATAGCAATAAGAAAGACTGAAAGAATCAGCAGAAGCGCATTTTTTTTCATTACCAAACTTTTTTGATTACATTTTTAAATAATGTATCAAAAATAAAACCAATCTTAATTTGCAGATCATTGAAAGAATAACAGGGAATAGCGAAAATAATTGTACGGCAGCTATTTAGTTTTCTCTTCTTCTTCTTTGGCGACGACGATCGCGGTATTTAAAAATGGGAACCTTACTTTCTGTACCATTAATGATACGGTTAATATTTTTCTGATGAGTGAGTATAATCATTAATGCTACTGCAACGGAGAAGACACGGTACAAGGTAACATCATCATTGAAAATAAAAAGGATAAAAACTGCAAAAGATACTCCGGCAAGTATAGAACTCAAAGAAACAAAACGCGTCAAATATAACACGAGCATGAAAACACCTACACAACAAACTGCAACAAGAGGCTGAATTGCCACAATCATCCCGAATAAGGTTGCTACACCCTTTCCACCTCTGAAACCAGCCCATATCGGAAAAATATGACCAATTACTGCTGCAAGTCCAAGGCCAACCATAAGATTTGTTCTGTCCCATTCATCATGCATATAGTGGGGCAGCAAAATGTAAAGAGATGTTGCAGCAATACCTTTCAGCATATCTACAATCATAACAAGCGTTCCCCACTTTGCACCCAATACACGATAAGTATTCGTAGCACCGGCATTGCCACTGCCATAATCACGAATATCTATTCCGAAAAATCTTTTGCTAACCCAGACCGATGTTGGTATAGAACCGATGAGATAAGCTAATATTATAAGTAACAATTCATTCATGGATGGTTAAAGCTGGACGGCAAATATAGGATACAATTTTTTTATATAGGAATAATCTCGCTGAGAGATTTCTTAAAATACTGGCAGAGTTTTAAAATAATTTAATGAGAAAGTCGCATAATCATCCACTTATCCTTAAAAAAGGTATGAATATGCCTTAAGTTTAATTTAAGAATGATATTTAGAATGTCAGCCTCATCTTCTTTTAATAACCCGCTTACTAACAACTGTCCGCTTTCAGTTAATGAATGGGAAAGCATTTCCAAATATTGAAGAATTACATTTTTGCTGATGTTAGCAAGGATCACTTCAAATTTATGTGAGCTGATTGGAGAATTACGTAACTCGAGTTGAATCTTTTTACAATTATTTCTTTCGATATTTTCTTTTGCATTGTTGATGCTCCATTCATCATTATCAATAGCTATGATCTTTTCAGCACCGAGTTTTTCTGCAAGAATTGCAAGAATACCTGTTCCTGTTCCAAAATCAAAAACACTTTTATTCTTAAAATCTATATTGCGCATTTGTTGAATCATCATAAAAGTTGTAGCATGATGACCAGTACCAAAACTCATTTTGGGTGTGATGATAATTTCATGTTCAACATTTTTTACCGGTTTATGAAACGCTGCTCTTATCGCTGCAAAATCATCTATTATTACGGGTTCAAAATTTTTTTCCCATTCTTCATTCCAGTTTTTTTGCTCAATAAAATTCTTAGAGTAGGTAAGATGATGGGATGAAAGTATATTTTTTAAATCAATTTCGTTCAATGCTTCCTGTTCAATATAGGCTGAAAGAAAATCTTCTTCTTCTTCGAATCCTTCAAAGTTAATTTCGCTTAATTGAGCAATCAGCATTTCAGATTGCGTTGAAGAAATATTTTCAATTTTTATTTGAATGTAATTATTCATTGGTTGCTTTAAGATGAGCGTTCATAATCTTTGGAGTATATTGATTTTTGGCCTTTGATGAGTCACATTAACCAGGAGTTTGATTAATAACTGCCATTCGTTTAACAGGTACTCTAAACCCAGGCACATAAAAATAATTCTGCCAATAAAAAAGCCTGCAGAAAATTCTGGCAGGCTTCGTTTTTCAATAATTTATTTTTCTCATTCACTTTTACGGTCACTCTGATGAGAAGCCTGCCTTTCAGGTTTAGGCATTAACGCTTTGCGACTCAATTTGAATTTACCTGTTTTATGATCAATACCTATAAGTTTTACTTTTACTTTATCTCCTTCTTTTAAAACACCTTCCATACTTTCGAGCCGTTTCCAGCTTATTTCGCTGATATGCAGCAAGCCCTCCTTTTTAGGCAGAAATTCTACAAACGCTCCATACGGTTGAACAGTTTTTACGGTTGCTTCGTATACTTCACCCACTGCGGGAACGGCAACAATACCTTTGATCCAGTTAACCGCTTTGTCAAGACCCTCTTTGGCAGGAGAGAAGATGCTTACTTCACCAAAATTGCCGACTTCCTCAATGTTAATGGTCGTACCTGTTTCTTTTTGAATTTCCTGGATCACTTTACCCTGCGGCCCGATAACAGCTCCAATAAATTCCTTGTCGATAAACATCTTTTCCATTCGTGGAGCATGGGGCTTTACATCAGAACGTGCTGCGTCTATGCACTCATACATAGCATCAAGAATATGTAAACGACCCTTGCGTGCCTGTTCCAATGCCTGGCGCATTAATTCCATGCTTAAGCCATCTACTTTAATATCCATCTGCACGCCGCAGATGCCTTCACGCGTGCCTGTAACTTTAAAGTCCATATCACCCAGGTGATCCTCATCGCCAAGAATATCGGTGAGGATAGCGAATTTGCCATCTGATGTCCTCGTTATAAGTCCCATAGCAACACCACCAACATGCTTAGGGATCGGAACACCGGCATCCATTAACGCCAATGAGCCGGCGCACACCGTAGCCATAGAAGATGAACCATTTGATTCGAGAATATCACTTACTATACGAACCGTGTAAGCATAGTCATTGCCGGGCATCATCTGTTTTAATGAACGCATGGCAAGGTTACCATGCCCAACTTCGCGACGACCGGGGCCACGCAGCATTTTAACTTCACCTGTTGAGAAGGGCGGAAAATTATAATGAAGAATAAATTTCGAGTAGTCAGATTTAGCAGCGCTTTCAATTAATAATTCGTCAAGTGGTGTGCCTAATGTAACTGTTGTAATGGATTGAGTTTCTCCTCTTGTGAAAATTGAAGAACCATGAGGCGTTGGCAGAGGATCAACTTCCATGGATAAGGGACGAACCTGATCTAATCCACGCCCATCCAAACGCACACGATCATCAAGGATCATATTACGCACAATTTCCCACTGCAGGTCCTCAAAATATTTTTTTGCCAGATTTTGTTTCGTTTCATCTGCATCCTCGCCAAGGCTGGCAATTAATTCTTCTTTTAATGTTTTGAAGGCTTCTCCTCTTTCATGCTTGCCTGTACCACCTTTTGCAGTTTGGTACATCCTGTCTTTACAAAAAGCAATAACTTTTTGTTTTAATTCTTCGTCCTGCTCTGGCTTGGTATATTCTCTTTTGCCAGTAACACCCTTTTTATTCCGCAATTCTTCCTGTGCTTTTATCTGAATGCGAATGGCATCGTGTGCAAGTTCCAAAGCCTTCACAAGGTCTTCTTCGCTGCATTCTTTTGCTTCGCCTTCCACCATCATCAGGTTCTTTTCTGTTGCAGCTATCATGAAGTCCATATCAGCTTTTGCCAATTCAGAGCGTGTGGGGTTTACTACCATCGTGCCATTGATGCGGGCAATACGTACTTCAGAAATTATTTCTTTGATAGGGATATCGCTAACAGCAAGTGCAGCAGAGGCAGCAAGACAGGCAAGTGAATCGGGCATTATTTCTTCATCACTTGAAATTAAACTAACCAATACCTGTACATCGCAGAAATAATCATCCGGGAATAATGGACGCAAAGCGCGGTCTATTAAACGACTGATCAATACTTCGTAATCACTCAGTCGTCCTTCTCTTTTAAAAAATGAACCGGGAATACGTCCCGCAGAAGCAAATTTTTCCTGGTAATCTACACTTAAAGGAAAAAAATCCTGTCCTTCCTTTGGTTCTTTGCTGGCAACCACAGTAGCCAATAAAATATTTTTGCCCTGGCGCACTGTAACTGCACCATCGGCCTGTCGGGCCAATTTGCCCGTTTCTATAATCACTTCAGAGCCATCTGGCAGGGTGAAGTTTGTTTGAATAGGTTGTGATAACATAAATTGTAATAAAATTTGAGAGAACGATTTAAAAGCGCAGGCGGGATTAGCAGATTATAAACCGATCTCAATAAAATTTGCGGGGAACAGATACGAGTATACAAAAGCAATTCCCAACCGGCTATATCATCAGTTGGGAATGGTTTATATGCATATTAATATTTTATTTCCTGATCCCTAATTTTTCTATCAAAGCACGATAACCTTCAAGGTTATTTTTTTGCAGGTAGCTGAGTAAGCGCTTACGCTGACCAACGAGTTGCATTAAGCCCCGGTGGGTAGAAAAATCTTTTTTGTTTTCCTGCAAATGTTTGGAAATATTGGCAATACGCTCCGTCAGCAAAGCGATCTGCCCTTCAATTGAACCGGATCTTTCAGCTGTACCGGCATAGTTTGCAATAATATTTGCTTTCGTTTCTGTTGTTAATGGCATCTCAAAATTTTTTAAAAGGCATCCAAATTTTACATCTTTTTTAGCGGCGGCAAAAGTAAAGCAAATTTTTAGATAATTAGCAGGCAAGTATAATTTTTAAGCTATATAGTATTCACGCATTAACTATTTCTTTTCCAAAAGGCATTAATGATATTTCTACCAGTTTAAAATGCTGCCTTGCAAAGGGAATTCCAATAATCGTAATAAAAAGTATCAGGCCAAACAGCACATGCGCTACCGCAGCATACAACCCACCTGTTAATAACCAAATGATATTAAAAAGCACGGTAAGGCAACCGGCATTGCTGCCTGTTGATACAACTTTTTTTCCAAAGGGCCATAACACAAGGGTTCCTATCTTAAAACATTGAAGTCCAAATGGAATGCCGATGATCGTAAAACATAAAACCAGTCCACCGACAAAATATCCAATTGCAGAAACTAATCCGCCAAAAATCAGCCAGATAAGATTGCCTAATAAGTTCATGCAGCAAAAATAAGTGAAGAGATGCCGGGAGAGCCTTTTTGTTCTATTTAGCTTCGTTGCGTTACATTGACGTCTGATGTATCATCATGCTTTAATATACATTTGTTCTATGAGCATAACAGAACGCGACAGAAAATATGTCTGGCATCCATTTACTCCTCAAAAAAATATGCCTGATCCCGTCGCTGTTGTTCAGGGTAAAGGAAGTTTACTCATTGATGAAAACGGAAACACTTATATCGATGCAATCAGCAGCTGGTGGGTGAATTTACATGGGCATGCCCACCCATACATTGCTGAAAAGCTTTACAAACAAGCATTGCAATTGGAGCAAGTAATTTTTGCAGGGTTTACGCATCAGCCAGCCGTAGAACTTGCAGAGAAATTATTGCAATTACTTCCCAAAGGGTTTTCAAAAATATTTTATAGTGACAACGGCTCTACGTCAACAGAAGTGGCAATAAAGATGGCAATACAGTATTGGTGGAATATTGACAAGGTTAGAAGTTACAAGTTACAAGATGCAAGTGATTTGGAAACAGGAATTAGGAATTTGGAATTAGGAACTACTAATGCAGATATGACAACTGGCAACTGGCAACTGGAAACTGGAAACCGGAAACGAAACAAGATTCTTGCATTTAACAACTCCTATCATGGTGATACATTTGGTGCAATGAGCGTAAGTGATCGTGGTGTATTTACACTTGCTTTTCATGATCTTTTGTTTGATGTAATATTTATTGATACGCCAACACGTGAAAATATCAGGGAAATAAAATCAATTGTTGACAGGCATGCGAACGAAATAGCTGCATTTATTTATGAACCACTTGTTCAGGGCGCCGGCGGTATGAAAATGTACCAGGCTGATTTGATGGGGGAGCTATTAAAAACAATAAAGAAGTATAATATTATTTGCATCGCAGACGAAGTAATGACTGGTTTTGGCCGTACAGGAAAATTATTTGCCAGTGAACACATTAATGAAA
>DATBFI010000574.1:0-10379 GCA_036558585.1 Chitinophagaceae bacterium | reverse complement strand
CCGAACCCTGCCTGCCGGTAGGCAGGGCTCCGCGCGTTTTGCCTTGCCAACCCCACACATTTCGCTTCGAAAATTATTTTCGTTGGAACATCGTATTATCAAGGCTTAAATGCTGAAGTCACAGTAGTACTGAAGCTCAATCAAGACGAATGAAACAATCGTGCTGTATATCGATTGTTTCTTGACTTTTTCTTGTTACTTCTTTTGGGTTAAGCCAAAAGAAGTAAGTGCGAATCAAAAGTTTTCTTTAAGAACATTTATTCATCAACGTTTCCGTATTACAATTTTATCTTGCGGTTATGAATATTGAGCAAGTATAACCTCATTCAAACAACTGCCCGGTGTAACGGAAGACATCAAATGGGGCAGTGATCTTTGTTCTACTTTCTCTCTTGATAGAAAGATAGTAGCCCCGATAGTCATCGGGGCAGGCGCCGAAACATCAAGGCAAACCCGAACCCTGCCTGCCGGTAGGCAGGGCTCCGCGCGTTTTGCCTTGCCAACCCCACACATTTCGCTTCGAAAATTATTTTCGTTGGAACATCGTATTATCAAGGCTTAAATGCTGAAGTCACAGTAGCACTGCAGCTCAATCAAGACGAATGAAACAATCGTGCTGTATATCGATTGTTTCTTGACTTTTTCTTGTTACTTCTTTTAGGTCAAGCCAAAGAAGTAAGTGCGAATCAAAAGTTTTCTTTAGGAACATTGAATTATTGTCTGAACGGGGACCTGTCTGCCGACAGGCAGGTTTGGGGAGATTTGAGGGGATTAAAGGGGGAAAGAATTGAAACAAACAACAAGTGGAATTTTTATTGTTCGGCAGGTCTATCGAATAATTCTCTCTTCACTCATGTTCTCATGACGTAAACTCGCTCTGCCTCCCGCTTTAAGTCGCCAGCGTAGCTCTCGAATATAGGTCTGAAATCAGGCAACATGCCTTTTACCATCCCGAAGATCAAACCACGAAAGTGCTCTTCCATTATGAAATTGATCGAGCCGTCATCCCATGGACTTAACACGAAGGTGCGTGATCCCTTAAAGATAGGCGCAAAGCCGTCACTCCACGTCATAGAGTTGTTTGCCACAACATCCAAAACCCTGGGCTTGAAGGTGCGGTTAGTACCCGGAACATGAATCCGAAGGCGCTCACCTTCGCGGATCTGACCATCAATACCGCTAATTGTAGAATTCCATCGCGGGAAGTTCTTCGCATCGGTCAATAATGTCCATATAACATCTGCGTTTGCATGAATGTTAATCTCAACCCTGCACACCATTGAAAAGGTGTTTTCAATTTGCGTGAATTTCGCTTCTTTCATTTTTAAATTTTGATGACGCAAAATAAATTAAGAGATGTTTATTAAAAATTGCAAAACGGTGGACACTGCTTAATAGTCGGTTTAGCATTTCAGTTTTTCGGTAAATGCCTTTTTATAATAACCCGGCATTTAAATAAACGCAATTTACTTCCATGAAAGCATTTTACGAGTACCGGCTTTTGTTGTCAGCGTCGGTGAGTAATTTTGTTCAAAAAATTTCTTTGCCCGCTATAGGTACTATCTGTATGCTGTAAGGCCAAACGGTTCTGTTCGTTCTTATAAAGCACCGCATTAAGAGAAATTTTAAAAAACATTGAACCTATGAGAATGATAAATTTTGGTGTTGCATTTTTTATGTTCGCCTCTTTTGCAACTGCCAATTGCCAAAATCAGGATACGACGACAAAGGGTTTTGCTGTTGTAGAATTATTTACATCCGAAGGCTGTTCCAGTTGTCCACCAGCAGATATAGCAGTAGCAAAACTTTTAAATGATCATAACGACAACGTTTATGTACTTGGCTTCCATGTTGATTACTGGAATTATTTGGGCTGGAAAGATATTTTTAGTGATGCTGCATACAGTACGAGACAGGAACAGTATGGTCATGCATTTCAACTCAACTCGGTTTATACCCCGCAAATTGTAGTAAATGGTTCCACGCAATTTGTTGGTTCCAATGAAGCAGCGCTACGCCGAACTGTTAGCAACGACTTGAAACAACCCGTTAAAACCTTTATTAAGTTAACGGCTAAGAGTAATGATAACCACATCAATATTACTTACAACACAAATGCCCTTTCGCCAGATCAATTAAATATTGCGATAGTTCAACTGCATGCAGAGAGCAAAGTTCAGCGAGGTGAGAATGCGGGAAAGATTTTGGAACACGTAAATGTTGTGAGAGATTTTAAAACCATCAATTTTAAATCAACGACGGGAAATGTTGATTTCGTAAAGCCACAGGCTTCGTCCAAAGATAATTTTATAGCGGTTGCTTTTATTCAGAATATAAAGTCAATGAAAATTTCTGCAGCAGCAAAAACAGTAATTGAATAACGCAGGATATAATTCACCACATCGTTTTTATTTCACAAAATATCGTCTTCGCAAACCAACAACGAAACTATTTTGAATATTGAATGATTATCTGAGAGAGATTTTAGAGTTTATCTTTCTCACTTTCTTTTTTTCTGCCACTGTTGGTGCAGTTTGTGCTGTGTAGTTTACAAGATCATCAATTTATTTTTGCCTGCAATAGAATTGATCTCAATGGGGAAACTGATATATCATGTAACCAAAGAATTGCCAGGCGAACATGGCATTGGCAAAAAAACGATTGCTTTAATAGTAAGCCGCTTCATGACAATTATTTTCCTGTTATGGTTATATCTATTCCTGGTAGCAGTTAGCTCTTCCTGTGCGAATGCACAAACGAGCGAGCATAAAATAGATTTTAAAGCCATTGATAATTACATTGCTGATAAAATGCGGTTCCCGCGCATTCCGGGATTAGCAGTTGCGATTGTAAAAGATGATAAAATCGTATATTTTAAGGGTTATGGCAAGGCCGATTCTTATGGTAATCCCGTTACACCTCAAACACCTTTCATTATAGGATCTGTCACCAAAGCCTTTACTGCACTGGCTGTAATGCAATTAGTAGAAGCAGGGAAAGTGCAACTCGATGCACCTGTACAACGATACATCCCCTGGTTTAGCACAACCGATTCACGGGCGGCTGCAAAAATTACAGTACGCCAACTGCTTTACCATAACAGCGGACTACCCATGATGCGTGAACCTCAACTGTGGACTGAACAAGACGATCAGGCGCTTGAGAGAACTGTACGTTTTCTGCGCAATGCAAAAATGAATTCCGAGCCGGGTAAGTCTTTCAAATATTCCAATGCGAATTATGAAACATTGGGCTTGATTGTGCAGATCGTATCCGGTCAGTCATATGAAGAATATGTGAAACAACATATTTTTATCCCGCTCGACATGCAGCATAGTTTCGTTTCGCAGCAAGAGGCTTTGCAGCAGGGCATGGCATCGGGGCACCGCTGGTGGTTCGGAATTCCTTTTCCTGCAACTCTGCCGTATAATCGTTCCGAACTTCCTGCCGGTTATATCATCTCCAGCGCCGAAGACATCGCTCATTTCGTGATTGCCCAGATGAATGGCGGGCGTTACGGAGATAGCTCTGTTCTCTCGCCTGAGGGAATTGCTATAACACATACTGAACCGTCGCCTAACACCTTTGGAATGGGATGGGAATCTGTTCAGAGTAACGGACGCACATTGGTTAACTTTGATGGTGGAACAGCTAACTTCGAGTGCTCAATATTTTTCGACCCCGGGGCGCGGGTTGGCGTTTTTGTCGAAGCTAATGTGATGTGTGCATTGGATGCTTTTTCGTCTCCTCATGGTTCAGACCCGCTTGATGGAGTAACTGTACGTGGCATGGCGCAAACTGTGCTGAGCATGGTTACAAATCAACCTCTTCCGGATCAGGGTGGCGGTATCAGGAAGTCGTACATAATCTTCGATCTTGTGCTGTTAACGTTAACCACCGTGCTTGTTATCTCACTGGCACGAATTCCGCAACGAAGCAGGCAGTTAAAACAACATGGAATTGCAAATCGCTCCAGTCTGCTCTGGCGCAGCGGCTTAGTTGCAGCACTGCATTTCTTATGGCCCTTATTTATTCTGTACCTGGCGACTAAAGTCTTGTTATGGAAAGTGTTTATGATGATGCAACCTGACCTTGCTTATTGGTTAGAGGCAGTCGCTATAGTTGTATTTCTAAAAGGATTGTTTGAATTAAAGCTAATATGGAGCACATTCAGGCAAACGCGCCGGAGCCCGAACCCATCCCAAATACAGTAAGAAAAAAATCCTTTCATCAAATCAGGAAACTAAAGCTTTCCCCACGCTGGTGCAACACTGATGTATTGCTTTGTATTTGAGAGATTAGCACAAGAGTCAAGCGCGAATCATTAACTCATTAGATCCTAAACTTTAACCATCAAGCTACTAATGCCAGAAAATATCTACTTCACCACCGGGTGAATTATTACTTATGATCTTTGTATGCTGCGGTGTCTGCATGAGGTTTACAGCTTCCCAGTCAAGTCCTGCATTTGTACTACCCACTAAGATCTGTATATTATCCATTTTAATTTTTGTATCAGGCGGGTAATTGGAATTTTTGATAACGCCATAAGATTCCAGGGTCTCAGCAGCCCAAAATAATTGCCTGGCATTGTTTACCTGCAGGGATGAAGCGACAGGGTATCCCTTAAAAGAAGAATTATAATTAAATTTTGAACCATTTCGTCTTGTTGTTTGCATAATGCCTTGTAGTATAGTGCCGGTTGACACTCGTACGAGGCTTCCATAAAAGGCATTAGAGGAACTTACATACCAATTGGTGATCGCCCAGTAAGGCCCGCCACCAGCGGCGGAAGGCCCCCATTGCAATACCGGTTGCAAAATATGCGCGGAAAAATCAAAACCATCCTGCATACCGTTAAACAAAAAAAGTGTTTGCCCTGAATTTGTGCCGGGCCTTGACGGAACCTTCCATGTTGTTGAAAAATAATTAATCGGTTTGTTCGCGGTATTCGTCCATTCAGCGTAAGTGATCCATCCGGAAGCAAGCGCTTCATTTGTTATTGTGTTATGGGCAGGCGTTTCCTCGAATTCTTGTACCACTCTGCCGGTTGTATTTTCAATTTTTTGAATTTTGTTACCCACAATATTTAATGAATAATTACTTTCAACAAAATGTACCCGGTCTTTCGGCATGAATCCTCTTGGTGTCAGTACCATCTCCGTGGCCATTGCAGATGAATTGCTAATACTGTTGCCGGCTGTTGGGCGATTAACATCCTGCTTTGTACAACTAACAAACAGGATAAGTACATAAACGATACTTGTTGTAGTAATTAGTTTTGCGTGTTTCATAGCGAAGCAAAAATGAATGAATGAATCGGAAGTGTACTTAAAGTTAGCACACATTTGGCACAATTTGGAATACAAATACAATTGCGAAATATTTCACCAAATTTCAATTCTGTCCCTGACAGCTGCCAGATCAAATGAATTTAAAAAATTCTAACGCACTTTCTTTCTCCGAAAATTTCAAGATCCTGAAACAATCCTGAATCAAGTTGAGGACAGAGTAACGTTTTCGCTAAAACAAGAAACAAAAGTTTTATTGAGTGGGGAATTAACTAAAATGTTTTTTTGAATTGATTATAAAAACTATCTCACACTTTTAAATACTCACCGATCTCCGACGAGCATTCTATAGAACTGCAATAGGAAGAGAGTTGAAATAAAAAGTCAATCACTTATTGAACGGATCATACGACATCCAATCCACTTCGAGTTCATATGGGTGTAATGGTTTCTCAATTGCATTAGGATTGGTTTCAACTCCCCATTCATTGGTATGCCAAAAGTTCACCCGGTAATACGATTGATGCTGAGGTATGCCTCTTTGAGAGCCGCGGTAATCCCACAAAATTATTTTCTTGCCTGTCACCGGGTGAATCATCCACCATGTGAGGCGATCGGGATACCAGTCAAATCCGTAAGTATAAAATTTGGATGAGGCATCATAATTATCAATAGACTCAATTGTTTCCGGCTGGTTTTGAGCACCGGTTAAGGAATCGGGTTTCCCTTTATAGCCTTCTTTATAAATCGTATGGTAGATCATTCCCTTAGCTAAATTTATTGTTCGCCCGATTCTCTTAAGTTCACCCTTATTGCCAGTCCAGGTGCCTATATAAATGATGGAAGGATCTGCAACCAGCCATTCAAAGTCTATCTCGCTAAGCCCATACAAACTATCCATAAAGTAAGTAAAATAGCCAACGACAGCGCCTGTATTTGGTTGAACATCTTTTACACCAGGAACTTTCAAACGGGCAGAATAAGTACCAAAATAAGTAAAGTCATTAGAGATGATTTCCGGACCACGACCAGCACCCGCACTATCCATAGGGTCTATTTTAAACAATAGCACTTTCGAGCCGGGTTCTGTTTTGGAAGTAACACCCGATTCCCATTTAAAAGCAGCTTTATTCCCGGTAGAACCATACCTGAAATTTTCTAAAAGAGAACTGTTGAAATTTTCAGTAAAAGAATGAGATAAGGTTCCCTTTTGCGCGTGAAGAGTAAGACTGATAAAAAATGAGATCAGTAATAGTATTTGTTTCATGATGAATAATTTCCTTTAATACGAATGTAATATTGTTATAGAAAATTTTTTCTGTATTACATCTTGCAATCAAAATAATGTTTCAAATTACTTCATTATCCTTAAGAATAAAAGGCAGATCATTGTAAACACCATAATGTTATGACCCTGTATCTTCCTTATGCTGACGATTACTTACAGCCAGAGGTACAACTCTCAGTGAAGCGTTGATGATAACGGGATAGTAGCTGGAGATGGATGATAGAAGAAGTATTTAGATACTGAAGAAAGAAGGAACCAGAGAAAGAATTTTATTCAAAAATAATTTCCCCTTTAACTCCTGTGAGTGTAATCTTTACATTTGGTGATACAACAATTGTTTTATTGTCCGTACTGTTTGCTTCAAATTCCAAACTGGAAATGCTATATCTTTCATTTGAGCGCTTCGCTAAAAAACGAATTGAAAAACCATCAGGCGAAATAAGAGTATTTGTATCTTCTCTCCTATAGCCGCAGCTTAACAGAAAATTTATAAAAAATTGTTTTTCTTCTTCCGTTACGCTGAAAGTTATTCCTGTAAAATTTTTTAGAATCTTGTTTTCTCTTTCCTGACCGAAATGTTCCAGATAATTTTCCCTCGTGAACAACGAATCACTGTTATAATTGAAGCGATTATAATCAAAATACTCCCGTCTATATTTCATAATCCACCAAACGATATGAGACTTTGAAAAAAATGCGGAATCAGATATTTCCAGAACATCAACCCACGGGATCATCTTATTGTCTATTATTCTTTCCATTAAATGAGAGTCTATTTTATAATTTCTTTTCAACAAAGAATCAAGCGAGTGAATTTCATTGCTTTTGTCAACACTAAAACCTATTCCGGAGTTTCCCAATGAATCATCGACGCCCAAAGGGTCAAAAATTTCAAAATAACTATCGCTTCCATACATATAAGATCCCGTCCATGTTCGCCCGCTATCTACATGCGTTGTGCGTGAGGAAAAAGCGGCAAACTTATTTTTAATAAAATCAGAATTTTTAATTGCATTTAAGTCGGCAGAATCTATCACAAGAAAAACGTGATTGAAGTGCACTCGAGGAATTATTTGACCAAAACCGGAAGGAGTCGAGAGACAGAAACATACAAGTATGAAAAGCAATTTCATTAGCAACAATAAATTATAAATATAGAAGAAATTGGCTACACTCATTAACTTCTCCCACCGCTGTTAGCTGCCCTTTTAAAAAATTTCGTCCTCACTAAAACCAACAAGCAAAAGTTTTCTTTAAGGACATTGTCTCAACGGGATCGGAGAGATACTCTTCGCCCAACGTTTCATAGCAAACCTTTACCGCAGCGCATGAGGCTCTACGATATTATAAGGCCAATGGCGTTACATTGAAATTGTTCCCAAAGTTGAAGTTAAATTACCCTGTCATTTCCGCCATCAACAGGTATCTGCGCTCCGGTAGTTTTGGAAAATACTGGACCCAGGAATTGAAGGGCTGCCGCTGCAACATTGGCTGATGTTACTTCTGTCTGCAAAACATTATTGGTTTTATATTCTTGTACTGAAATCCCATATTGTGCAGCGCGTGACCTCAGTACTTCATCCGTCCAGATTCCCGTGTCGAACACTGCATTGGGATGAATCACATTCACACGAATACCTTTCCTGCCAAGTTCAAGCGCCGCTACTCTTACCAGTTGCGTAAGACCGGCTTTCGCTACAGAGTAACTTGCAGCTCCGGGACCTGGCGCAGGAACATTCTTTGAACCGATGATTACGACAGAAGGGTTTATTCCATATTCAAGATACGGAATACATGCCTGTAGCAATTGGCGATGACTGGTAAGATTTAATGACAGGCTTTGTTCCCATGTTTTTTCATCAATGTTTTCGATTGTTGCCCCCGGTGAAAAAATGCCTGCATTGCTGATCAGCAAATCTAATCCACCGAACTGTTTGATGGTTTTCTCAACTGAATTTTTCAATGTTGTTTTATCCGTTACATCGCACGTCATTCCGAACACTCCCTGGATTTGCATCTTTTCAATTGCGGGATTGATGTCGAGTGCAACAACAATTGCACCTTCTTTTGCAAGTGCAAGCGCACAAGCTTTGCCGATACCACTTGCAGCACCTGTTACTAATGCAATATTTCCCTGGAAGATTTTTGCTGATACAGATTTTTTCAACTTCGCCTGCTCCAATTCCCAGTATTCCATTTCGAAAAGGTCTTTTTGTGAAAGTGATTGCCAACCTCCGAGTTTTTCCCCCTGCTGGATCGCTTTGATGGTATGTTCGCTGATATCGGCAACAACCTTCGCTTCTTCCAAACTCCTGCCAAACGTAACGATGCCATGGCCGGGCCACACTGCCCAGCGCGGAGCAGGATCAAGCTGCATGAGTTTATGGTTTGTGTGGGTGTTGAAGTATTTTTCGTAATCCTTTACAAATCTCTCCACCGATTTTTCTGGCTCGTCACCCATGACCAGCGCTGTGCGTTTTGTGCGAATGATGTGGTCGGGTGTTATTGGACCTCTGCTGGTAATGGATGAAACAGTTTCCAGGTTGCTGAAGCCCACGGATGCCGGGGAATCTTCTAACATTGCAATACAGGCATTTCCCATGCCGGATGAAACAGCTTTTCGTAACCTGGCTAATTTGATCAAATCGGTTGTTTGCTTTTTTTTAGCGCGAACGATCGTTGCTTTTTTATTTCGCAGATATTGTTCGGCTTTGCTCACAAGCGTGATCATCTGCTCATAGCTTTCTTTGGCTTCATCATGAAACGTAAAAATTCCATGGTTCAGAAGAATGATGCCTCTGATTTTTTTCCAGTCACATCCCTGCGTGAGTTTGTATATTTCTTTCGATAAGATAAATCCTGGCATCACATACGGAACGATCAATACTGTGTTGCCATAAATTTCTTCAATCCGTTTTCTTCCCCCGGGGGTATTAGTGATTGTTACCATTGCATCTGCATGCGTATGATCCACAAACCGGAACGGTATAATGGCATGTAAGATCGCTTCCACAGAAGGAGCTGGTGCATTCGGATTTGTCATCGCCGCACGCTGGTGTTTCACCATGTCTGCATCCGAAAGCTTATCTAGTTGGGCCATCTTTAACAACACGCTCATACGCACGGGTGCGAACCCCTCTTCCTTAATTGTGGCAAGATCCCAGCCGCTGCCTTTTACATAAAGCAGTTCTTCTGTCTCACCAAACAAGTTGCATTCGCTTATCTTCACCGACGTATTTCCTCCGCCATGTAATACCAAGTCCGGCTCAGCTCCCAATAACTGCGATGTGTACACTCTTAACTTCAATAAATCGCCTTTCAGTTTTACGGCTGCGTCATTGTTCCATAAATTCTTCATAGTTCAGTTAATGCAATCGAAGAGTTTAAATTTTTTACTGCATGAACGAAAGTAGAGAAATTCTTTTATTGGGATGTCCATGAAATAAAGAGAGAGAGTTTAAGCTTTTTTAAGAATATTGAATCCTTAACTTTTCTCATCAAATGTCCAAATAATCGTTATGAGCAACGTGATATCTTTCTCCATAAATAAGTTGGCCGTTTCCCTTACTTTACGATTTTAACGCTTTTTGAATTGCCGTTTGATAAAAGCACTTTCATAAAGTAAACACCGTGTGCCCAGTTAGCTGTGTTATGCGTCAGGCTATTTGTGCCGCTGAATAATTGTTTTGTGATCGATCCTATTTTTCTTCCCGCAGCATCGCTTATTAGAATTTGTGCATTTGTTGCATTATTCAGTGTGATGTTTATTCTGAGTTGGTTTAATACAGGATTAGGTAACA
>DATBFI010000573.1:0-4619 GCA_036558585.1 Chitinophagaceae bacterium | reverse complement strand
AGTTTTATGGGTTTAACGGCTTTCAAAATAAAATATCTAAAAGAAATGCCGGTATGGATGAAGTCAGGATTAATAATTTTTTTGATGTCTGCTGTCGTCTTTGCCAACAGCCTGAGTAATTTAGGAATAATAATACGTATGAAAAATATGACGATGATATATATGCTGATTACTGCCGTTTGGTTTATAAACAGAAAGCGTTTTGCACGAATACAGAAAACAAGAATTGCGCATGAAAAAAAGCGAAGGTTAAAACAAGTACCGGTATGATTTTACATAGCGGAATAGCTGGCCCAGACCTATTTGAATCCACGGCAAACAAATAAGAACTTATACCAGAAGCCGGGGCAATTTTAATATCTCTGATAATAACACAACTTAATTAGTTTATTTCGATTAGTTCATTTAACCGTCCTTAGTCTATGTTTTTAAAAAAAATAAGTGAGGCTTTTAATACTTTACTATTCTCCCTGAAATCAAAAGAAAATTTAAAAGTATTATATAATAAAGTCAGAATTAGACTTACATCAAAAGAGGAAAGAAAAAATAAAGAATACTTTTTAAATTGGATCAAGAGTAAATGTTCTGACTATTCATCGCTTGCTAACAATATATCTTCATCTTTATGGGAAGAATCCCTTCAATTTTCTACACAACTAAGTGAACACAGTAACAAAGTTTTACAAACAATACAACCGAAATTAGGAGGTGGAGGTATTTACCCTTTTTTATACTTCCTTACCAGATTAACTATGCCTCTACGCATCGTAGAAACAGGAGTTGCCGCCGGGTTCACAAGTCAAACTTTTCTTTCGGCCATTAAAAAGAATGGTAAGGGATTTCTTTACAGCAGCGATTTCCCCTACTTCAGAATTAACAATCCGGAAAAATTTATTGGCATACTGGTGGAAGAGGAATTAAAAAAATATTGGGAGTTGCATATAAAAGGTGATGAGATAAATTTACCGGTTATAGTAAACAAAATACCCGAAATTGACATTTTCCACTATGATTCTGACAAAACTTATGAGGGTCGTTTGTATGCAACTGAACTTATAGAAAACAAGATGTCAAAAAACGGTTTTATTATTTATGATGATATACAAGACAATGCTTATTTCTATGATTATGTACAAAAACGTTCACCACAGGAATGGTACATTTTTGAATTTGGAGGGAAATATATCGGCGTTATTGGAAATTTGAAAAAATTTAAAAAAGAAAATTAGTTATTTGAACAATTCCGGCGCTTTTTATTTCTTGCTTCTTTATAGCAAACAGCTCTTAATCATTTCTATTTTTGGTTCTCTTTATGATAAAACTCGTTCGTATTACTACTGTTCCTATGTCTCTTGAGTTACTTATTGCAGGCCAGATGAAATATATGCAGGAACATGGATTTGATGTGTATATGATCAGCTCCCCGCAGAAAAATACAGAACTGCTCGAAAAAAAAGAGAAAAGCAAATTTATAGCAGTTAGTATGACGAGAACAATATCTCCTGTAAAAGATTTGATCTCACTGGTTAGATTAATTAAAACCTTAAAAAAAATAAAGCCCCACATAGTACACACCCATACACCAAAAGCAGGATTCCTTGGCATAATGGCGGCCTGGGTATGCAGAGTGCCGGTTCGTTTACATACAGTAGCGGGTTTGCCGTTAATGGAAGAACATGGATTACAACGTAAAGTTTTGGAAAGGGTAGAAAAAATTACTTATGCCTTTGCTACTAAGGTATATGCCAACTCAAAAAATTTGTCTGAGTTCATTATTTCAAATAAGTTTTGTTCACCTGAAAAAATAGAAGTGTTGGGTAATGGAAGCAGTAACGGTATTGACACCGAGTTTTTTAAAATAAGTCCGGAGATAACTTTATCAGCACAAAAAATAAAAGAGGAATTAGCTATCGATGATAAAAATTTTGTCTTTCTTTTTATTGGAAGATTAGTGAAAGATAAGGGAATAGATGAGTTGGTTAAAGCCTTTGCCCTTTTGAGAAAAAAATATGACCATATTAAACTCCTTTTAGTTGGTCCTTTCGAAGATGAGTTGGATCCATTATCAGCGAAAACGATTCATACAATAAAAAGCGACAAAAATATTTTACAGGTAGGATTTCAACCTGAGATACGTCCTTATTTAGCGCTTGGTCATGCACTGGTTTTTCCTTCCTACAGGGAAGGATTTCCGAATGTGCCTATGCAGGCCGGTGCTGCAGGGCTTCCTTCGATTGTTACTGATATCAATGGCTGTAATGAAATTATTGAGCATGAAATAAATGGATTGATCATTCCTGCTAAAGATGAAATCGCACTGTATGGCGCAATGGAAAGATTGATTATGGATGAAGCTTTATACTCGCGTCTTAAAGCGAATGCAAGGAAAATGATCGTTGATCGCTATGAGCAAAACCATTTATGGTCATTATTATTTCACGAATATCAGCTACAGTTAAAAAAATCTGGACTTGTTTCTTAAGTGAGCGTGAGGGCTTTAAACGGTCTTCGTAGGGCTCCGATTCCGGAGCAATAAAAATTCGTTCGTCTTTCTGTGCACTGGTAAGTCGTAGAATAAATTCAGCTAATACAAGAAAACACCTTTTTCAAAAGAAAAGATAACCTTTATAATAATTGTATAATAAGTGTCCTTAACCTTTGGGTTTCCTCTTTGTGAAGTTATTTGAACATCAGAACCCGGAATCTCATCTGCTCTGAACGACATCTCAGCTGCGAGTGGTCCTCTGGCTGCACTGATTAATGCTGTATCTGCGTAATTACGGCTGCTTACATCATCAAGATAATCCGTAAAAAGTTTTCGAAAACCCAGTTCCCCACAAAGGATCACCCGTTGTGAAAGCGCATACTTCACGCCAAGCCCAAACGGAATATTAAATTGAACTTGCTTGTAAAAATTCTTATTACCATATTCAGGTAGTTCTTGTCCCTCAGTGCCAAGGGGCTGCAGGTATACCTTATGTCCCCCGCTATCAGAAGCATAGGGTTTAAAACGAAATGCGCCTATTCCTGCAAACCCATAAGGAGTAAAATTAGAAATGCCTGAAATATCATTTAAATCATATTCAAAGGTTAGAGTTGCTTCACCGATATTACTATTAAAACTGAGATTTCTTCTTTGGGTATGTATATAATAACTGTTTGCATCTTTTGCGCCAACCTTACCTGCTCCTATTGAGTAATCTATAACATAATGGGACCATTTAAAAGACATACCGGCCTGTAAAAAACCGTTGGCCTGGTTAAGTGTATAAACCTTTTTTTGCAGATCGCCGCCATAATTGATAAAACCGCCGCCAATATGTACGAGAACCGCTTGCGCATGCAGACCAATGGGTAATAAAAAGAGCAACGGGCTAAACTTAATCCCTTTCATAGGGTTACAATTTTAAAAACCTAATATTACAATTTTTATGCTAACATAGCGGGTCAAAAACTTGTTTGAAACGTTTCCCTTTAAAATATTTAAATAAATAAAGAAAAGAAATCGGTTCTTGTTTGTGAATGTCTTACATTTTACGATTCCCGAATAAGCAGGTTCTATCTCTGCGATGATTTATACTGCATCATAATTTAAACATGGCGTAACACCCTGCAGAATAAAACATTTGAACTATATCATTTATTGTACCAGTGCAATGTTAGTGTTATTTTGTCTAAATAAGCGGCCCCAGTTTCTGCTGACAAGTTAAGTCCTTTGATTCATCGGAAGCAGCGTTCACGTACAAATAGTGAGATGCAAAGAAGCAAACTAATTTTTAAAACAAAGTTGCCTTCAATATACAATTCTGCTATTTTTGCCCACTACCCATAAATTTATTTGTCCATTATACAGTGAGCTTTCTAATTTTCTTATTTAAATTATTTTGTGCCAATACAGAAAAATATTTTACATGCATGGCTGGGTGTTCTGGGGCTTTATTTTTTTAATGTTTGCCAGTGCCTGTACAACTACTAAAAACGTTGCCTATTTCCAGGACCTGGCCGATACATCAAAAATATATACACAAGTAATAAAAGGGACCTATGAAGTGCAGATCCAGCCGGATGATATCCTGGAGATCATCATAAATAATATAAATCCCGAAGCAGCCGCGCCATTTAATCTCGGGAATACAATTCCTGCATCAATTCCCGCCTCCCGGGTTGTACAGGGTTCAGCGGGCGGTCAGCTCAATACTTCTGCTACCAGCAATGCCACAGGTGAGGGCTATCTTGTTGATAAGAATGGGACCATAAATTTCCCGATCCTCGGCACAACGAAGGTGCAGGGATTAACCATTTCGCAATTAAAAGACAGTTTAAAAATTAAACTCGACAAATATTTACAGGACCCGATCATAAATATCAGGTTGCTGAATTATAAGATCACTGTACTGGGTGAAGTGTTACGTCCGTCTGCCTATTCCATTCCAAGCGAAAGGGTAACAGTGGTGGACGCAATAGGCATGGCAGGAGACCTGACCATTTATGGTAAACGGGAAAATGTACTGCTGATAAGGGAGGAAAACGCGCAACGGAAGTTTATACGCCTGAATCTTAATTCTTCCAATATTTTTGAATCGCCATATTATTATTTGAAGCAAAATGATATCATCTAC
>DATBFI010000572.1:0-9335 GCA_036558585.1 Chitinophagaceae bacterium | reverse complement strand
TTTATGCTTTTGCGTATGTAAACACATTGATCTGCCAGGGATACTTGTTTTTCAAAATTTAAATCTGCATAGCCATCTTCCGCTTCTTTATCCAAAGAGCTGTTTGTATAATCAATTGTATTCAGTGTTACCCACGAAGGTTCTTTGCCTGCAACTGGTGTGCGATGCTGCGCCTCTGTTTTTAAAAAACATAAAGAGATTACAGCCAGCAGGAGTTTAGGTATAATTCGTTTCATAATGCAGAATGAAATTGAAAGGCACAAATTAGAATTTTTATAGTTGTTCCCGGTGAATCAAGGACAAATTTTTCATCGCCCGTGCTTAAAAAGGGGTAAAAGGGTGGCATTTGCAGCAGAGTTGTACAACCCGATTATTCAGGTCATATCAATTCCACCATTAATCTTAGTATCTGTATCGATGCCGGGTTACATGTATGTTTCCCTTTACTCATTTTCTTATTCCCTATACGAACATTAAATTTTTTTGCAGTACCTTCATTGCGTCAATTTTACACTACTTTTATTGTTTTAACCTAACGATTTTATCCATGAATAATAACCATTCTAAGCAAACCGAAGACACTACCCGCAGAAAATTTATTCGCAACACGGCAACAGCACTGGCAGGTTTTTACATTATTCCCCGTCATGTATTGGGAGGTAAGGGATTTATCGCACCAAGTGATAAACTTAACCTGGCAGGGGTTGGTATAGGTGGAAAAGGTAACTCAGACATTACCCATGCCTGGAATAAAGGCGCAGAAAATGTAGTTGCACTTTGTGATGTTGACTGGAACTATGCGAAAGAGCCGGCTCAAAGATTTCCTAATGCAAAAAGGTACAACGACTATCGCAAAATGCTGGACGAAATGAAAGATAACATTGATGCATTAACAATCTCTACTCCTGATCACATGCATGCACCTATAGCAATGGCGGCAATGCAATTGGGTAAACATGTGTATGTACAAAAACCATTGACGCATGATATTTACGAGGCTCGTATGCTTACTGAAGCTGCTCATAAATACAAGGTGGTAACACAAATGGGCAACCAGGGAGCTTCAAGCGACGGCTCCTCACAACTTGTTGAATGGTTTGATAAAGGCCTTATCGGCAAAGTTAATATGGCATATATCTGGACAAACCGTCCTGTATGGCCGCAAGGTATCCCCACTCCCACTGATAAACCACCATTGCCACAAGGTATGACCAAAGAAGACTGGGATCTTTGGATAGGCTCTGCGCCATATGTTGATTACAATCCATTATATCATCCGTTTAAATGGAGAGGCTGGTGGAATTTTGGAACAGGTGCTTTAGGTGACATGGGTTGCCATCTGATTGATCCTGCTTTCCGCGTATTGGGTCTTGGCTATCCTTCAGAAGTGGAATGCAGCGTGGGACAAGTTTTCATAAAAGACTGGCAACCTGAATATATTCCCGAAGGATGTCCGCCTTCATCTCATGTACAATTAAAATTTCCGGCATCAAAGAAAAATGCGTCAGAAGTTAAAATGATATGGAACGATGGTGGCATTCGTCCTTTCCATCCGGACCTTATTCCTGCAGACGATTTTATTGGCGAACCCGGAAGTGAAAATGGCGGCATGTTAATAGGAGAAAAAGGTATCATGACATTTGGCACTTACGGCATGGCTCCGCAGGTTTACCTGAAGGACGGTACTAAGCTTAAACAAAGCAATCAAAAAACAGAATTACAAAAGATGCCTGAAAGCGGTCACCAGGTTGCATGGACAAGAGCCTGCAAGGCCGGCTTTGAAAGTGCCGAACATAAAAGCCTCACCTCTTCTTTCGATTATTCTGGACCGTTAACAGAAACTGTATTGATGGGCAACCTCGCCATTCGTAGTTACAATGTCAGAGTGAAAAAAGGAGATGATTACGATTATCCGGGTCGTAAGAAATTATTGTGGGATGGAACAAATATGAAGATCAAGAATTTTGAGGATGCCAATGCATTCGTAAAACGTAATTACAGGGAAGGATGGAGCCTGGGAGTGTAAAAAGTTATTAATTTGAAATAAAAAGGCTGCCCTGGTTAGAGACAGCCTTTTTTATTTCTCTTTATTGTGCAGAAACTACAAATGTAATATCCTGTTTTACCATTGAACTAACCGGAGAATTATTCTTTTTTGCAGGGATCCAATCAGGACCTGTAGCAATTGCGTGAACAGCTTCTTCAGCAGTTCCATAGCCGGGGTTATTTACTGCTTTAATATTTGAAACTTTTCCGTTGGCATCCACCAAAAAAGAAAGGGTAACTTTATAAGTGCCCGGCGGAGAACCTTTATCTACCGGTATGTTTGGATTTAAATTTTTCTCAAGAAATTTTTCCCACGCATCATGTCCGCCTGCAAAACTTGCCTTTACAAAGTTGCCTGGTGAAATGTTACTGCCCGCGTTCAACGCATTATTACTATTAAGAATTGTATTTTTTTTCGGTTCATCTATTCTGAATGTGATGGATTGTTTTTGCCGGTATGTTACAGGTTTTCCATTTTGCGTAGCAGGTATCCATTTACCACTATTAGCAATAACTCCCACAGCTTCATTAGCAGCGCCATAACCAGGATCGTTAAGTGCTTTTACTTCCGAAACATTTCCCTTATTATCTACTAAAAAAGTTACTATGACAGTATAATTTCCAGGGGGAGCTTTTTTATCAGTTAATACATTAAGGTTCACATTTTTCTCAAGATATTTTTGCCATGCTTCAGAACCGCCCGTAAATTTAGGTTCTGTATTATTTGACGGATATCCCTCTACTTGTACGCTGCTAAGTTGCGATCCTTCGATCTTATGATTTGCATACATTGCAACTCCCTCCAAAATTTTTCTTGCCATCAATTCTACTTTTGCTGCATCATTCAATATTTTCAGATCTTCATCATTATCAATATAACCGCATTCAATAAGTATTGCGGGATGTATGTTTGCTTCCAAAACCCAAATACCCACCTTTTTTTGAAGCAATGATAAGTTTACATTAAAGTTCTTATCAAGCGTTTGCAATATGGCTGAGCCCAATACTTTACTCTCTTCATATTTTGTGTTGTCTCCGGATATGCAAACTTCTATTCCTGATTTTTTTGCATCTCCATCCTCCTCCGTTTTTACGTTTGTATGAATCGAAATAAATGCATCTGCATTTTGTGCATTCGCAAAATTTGCTTTTTCCGAAGGCGACATAAATACATCATTATCTCTCGGGAGAACCACATCAATTCCGTATTGCGGAGATAGCTCTTTTATCTTTTTTGAGATCATAAGACTGAAGTCTTTTTCCTTTGCCCCGTTATTTCCTACAGCGCCATCATCTTTTCCTCCATGACCAGCATCAACAATAAGCCTGAAAGGGGTATTGCTATGTACAAGGGTTACATCGTCTTGTTTTTGTAACCTGCAAGCAAAAAGCAGCATAACACAGGCTAACAATGGCATTGTTATTATTCGCCTTGCGTAGCTGAAACGCGATTCTTTTGAGGTTGTAAGCATAATTAATCTTCGTTTTATGGGTGAGCAAAAAAATGATTGTGCAGGAGTAAAAATCGCATGGCCGTACTGACCATGCAACAGCATAGCAGCAAATGCGGAAGCATCTTTATTCTCAATTGCTTTTTTATCTGCAATAAACTCATGAATAAAATAGAGTTCGGTTTTTATCAGCCAGAAAAAAGGATTTATCCAGAAGACTGATAAAACAATTTGCATAAACAGCTTATCCCAGCTATGTTTTTCTTTTATGTGTGTAAGTTCATGTTCTAATATTTGCTGTCCCGCTGTTTCTTCAAGAGAAATGTCTTTTCGCCAAAAGATGTTTTTCAGAAATGAAAAGGGTGCTTGCTGTAAATCGGTATTTATAAAATCAAACTCCTTCATTTTGCTTACAGGATAATATTTTTTCAACCTGTAAATCCTCATAATCCTGTATGCAAGTGAAACTAAAGAGCAAAGACAAACGATAAGTAAAAGCATCGCAAGCCAGAGTTGCCAGTCAAACAGGTTTCTACCATGTGCAATTATTTCTGCTTCTCCATCACCTGCATATATTACATTGAACATGCGGATCACCTGTTCACTCTTACTGTTAAATGTTACAAGTTGAAGATTGAATAATGGAATTATTATACTAACAATAACCGACACTAAAAGATAAAAGCGATTGTAATAATGAAACCGTTTATTGCGCAGTGACAGCCAATAATAAGTGATCATTAACGCCGAACAAATAATCACCTTAAGCAGGTATACAGCAATTACTTGCATCTTGTTATTTCTTTTTAAGTTGTTGTAATAAAAGTTCCAGATCTTCAACACTTAATTTATTTTCTTCTACCAGAAAAGAAACAGCTTTTGTAAACGATCCGCCGAAATATCCTTTTACTACCGTGTTGAGCGTGTTTTTTGAATAAGCCTCCTTACTCACCAATGGCTTATACTGGTTCATGCGGCCATAAGTTTCAGTATCAACAAATTTTTTGTCGATCAAAATTTTTAAAAGCGTTGCAACCGTGTTGGAATGAGGCTTTGGATTAGGCATAGCATCTACAATGTCCTTTAAAAAACCTTTTTGAACTCTCCACAACGCCTGCATTACCTGCTCTTCTGCTTTAGTTAATGTTTTCATTTGTATAAAATTTGTCTTGATTCATACTGCACTTTTGGGCAATATGTATTTGTTTATTTCAATTCTTAGGCAAACGTAAAACTAATTTTTTAGTTTTACAACTATATTTTTAGTTAAATAAAAGTGAAGGCTTATTTTTATAGGTATTTTAATTTTCTGATTACAAAGTTTGATTGCTTAATGTTACTTTCGACGAGCTAATTGAAAATATACAGGACGCAGAGGTGACTGCCAATATGCCTCGGCGCAGGCTTGCACGAAGTCGATGAATAAAAAAATCAGGATATGGAAATTTTCTGCCGAAAAAATCTGATGGACTAACTTTACATTTGAAAAGAATTTATTCGTATGCCAGAAATAGTTGTATCAGTACGCAATGCCAATATATACCAGGGTAGCAATCTCATTTTACAGGATGTAAATTTTAATGTGAGTCGTGGCGAATTCGTATTTCTTGTTGGTAAAACAGGAACGGGAAAGAGCAGTTTATTGAAGACCCTGTATGGAGAATTACCGCTTACGGAAGGGGAGATAAGTGTTGCGGGTTTTAACCTGAAAGAAATGAACTGGAAAAAAGTTCCTTTTCTGCGCAGAAATCTTGGTGTTGTATTCCAGGATTTCCAATTGCTTACTGACAGGAATGTCCATGAAAACCTTCGCTTCGTATTGAAGGCTACGGGATGGAAGGATGAAAAACTTATCGAAGAAAAAATAAACGATGTACTGGATAAAGTGGGTCTTAGAAGCAAAGGGTTTAAAATGCCATTTGAAATGAGTGGCGGAGAACAACAGCGCGTTGATATCGCAAGAGCTTTGCTTAACTCCCCGAAAGTAATTCTTGCCGATGAACCAACGGGTAATCTTGATCCTGAAACAAGTGACGAGATAATGCAGTTATTGATACAGATATGCAAGGATTATGGAACAGCCATTATTATGGCAACACATGATTTTATGGTAATTGGAAAATTTCCATCCCGCATGCTGAAGACAGAGAGGGGAAAGGTTTACGATAGTACACTTGCCGAAGTTTAGCAGAAGGTTGAAATTGCAGGTTCAAAAGTTAAAAAGTTGTGTATACAAAACGATAAATGAACCACGATAACATGTAAACCTAAGTACCCCAGATCCACTTAACCAATTGCCCGGCGCCAGCCTCGTTGTTATAATTCCTGTCTAAAATAATTTTTCTTGCTTCTAGGTCTTCAGTTGTAAATGGCTGATGATAAAGTTGTTCTACTTTTTCTTTAAATGCGGTTTTACTATCAGCAACATTACATAATTCATTGAGTTCTGTTCCATCTGTCATGGCTGGATTCACTAAACAATGACGGCCATTGTATAGTGCATTCAGTAATTTTATTTTAATACCTGTGCTGTTAAATGAGGGAAGAACGTGCACCTGCGCTTTTGCGATCAAATCCTGCATCTGCGCCTCTGAAGGGTTTGATACTATGCATGTATTTTTTCGTGCATTCGCAAGTTTTTGCAATGATGGGGAAGGATTTTTACCGGCGATTACAAGAGGAGTTCCCGTTTTATCAAAGATGTGTGTAAGCAACCATTTGGCCGCGAATTCATTTTCATCAACACTTAATTTGCCATGATAGAGGCAAAAGGCCCCCATGCCTGTTTTGCATTCTATTTTCCAATTAGGCAAAAACAAAGGAAGATAGTCTATACTCGCACAACCAAGTTCATTTTCGTAATACAATTTATCTTTTTGTGCAACTGTCCAGAACGCAGTTACATTATTTACCAGTTGCTTTTCATATTTTTTAAGCAACTGGCTTTCTCTCCAGTAATATACTTTTCTGAACAGGTTAGGTGCAAAGTGAAATAATTGCCTGTAATACTTGTTTTCAACATTATGAACCCGCACAAATTTTTTTCGTGCTGTAAATCGTTTATCCAGTACAAGAGATGTGCAGTGAACTCCTTCCATTAAGATTGGAAATTCATCCTTCAGTAAATTATTTTCAAGTAATTCACTTTTTCTGCTGCATACTATATAAGGAAGCTTTGTTGAAACACCTTTGTGGCCTGTATTGCGTTTGTAGTAATATACTTCTGCACAATATTTATTCAGCTCCGGTTGCTCCCCGCGACCATTATCAAAACAATGCAAATGAATATTCACGCCTTTGGCCTGCAATGCGGGAAGTTTATAAAACAGGTCGCATACTCCACCATAATCTGCAGGATAAGGCACATCAAGACTGATGATATGTAAATTTTTATCCAAGAATTATTTTTATGCCCTGACGATTACCGGTCTGTTTTGCCTTGTTCAGTTAAGCGTACACTCGTGCGTTTGTATATTGGCAGAGTCATAATCGCTCATAAAATTCAATAAGCTTTTTTTCTTCATTTCCCCAATTAAGTTCCTCTTTAGCTATAACACAATTCTTCTTCAACTGTTCATGCAGTTGCCTGTTTTGCAACAATTCATTTAAGGCCGCGGCGATCGTTTCTTCCTTTGTATCATCAATCATAAGGGCAATATTGTACTTATCATTAATCGCTTTGTATTCAGGATAATTGACACATACTTGCGGAACTAACGCCATGATGTAGTCAAAAAAGCGATTACTTAAAGAATAAAATTGGTTCAGCCCTGTTTGCTCAAATAATGTAACAGCGATGTATGCAGCTGGCGTTATTTGCTTTAATTCATGTGGCATTACATAACCCATTAATCGCACCTTTTTGTCAACATCATATGTCTGTATTAAGTGCCCGACCTGGTAAAAAAAATTCCCCTTGCCATAAATTTTTAATGTTGCTGACACATGCTTCATCGCGGGAATTAGCGTTTCAAAACTTCGGCCCTCATTAACTGCTCCCTGGTAGATGATAAACCTATCGAGCATATCTCCCGAACCCGGAAAATATATGTTTTGCAATACAGGTAAATTTCTGATAACTGTATAATCAACATTATATCTCCTTTTCAGTTCATGTGAGATAAACTGATTCACCGTATATCCAAATTTAAATTTTGGCACCACAAATTTTTCAATTGCCAGCCAAAATTTGTGGACAGCGGGCCGGGTCATAATTTCTTTTTGCTCAGTAAACAGTTCATGTGCATCATAAACTCTTTTCTTTTTTCTAAGTACGGAAATAAAATAACATGGAAGAATCGTATCAAGATCTATTGCACAGATAATATCAATCTTTTGAAACAGGAGCCAGAAAAACAAGCGAAGGTTATATTCAGCATAAAACAGAAAGCCTTTTTCAAAAAAACAGTAAAGTCTTTTTTGACCGAAAGCCTGTTCCAGCAAAGGCTTGGATCCTGCTGTCCTCCTTCCGGCCAATATAGCATCATACTTTTGATTTGCAAGAGTTGTGCAGATGCGTTGCATACGCTGATCGTAAGTAAGATCATTAGTAACAGTAAGAATGATTCGCTTCAATTATAAAAAATTATCGGCAAAATAATGATTGGTTAGAAGTTCCCGCTATAAAAGTGTGCAACGCCCGTCTGAACGGTTCATCCAGGCGGAAAAAAGTTCAACAGAAATACTGTAGACCATACATAAAAAAAATCTTATTAATTAGTTTACTCATTAACTATTCTATACGAAAGGAAATTTAACCACTTTTGCTTTTACTGCATTATTACGAATGTTTATAAATATTTCAGAATCTAAGGTAGCGCGTTCGATAGCTACATAGCCAAGGCCAATTGCTTTACCCAGCGATGGCGCCTGAGTTCCACTGGTTACCAATCCAACCAGGTTATCTTCCTTATCAGTTATTTGATAATTGTGGCGTGGAATGCCCCGTTCGATCATTTCAAAGCCCACCAACTTTCTTTTAATGCCCTTTGCTTTTTGTTTTTGAAGAATTTCTTTTGCAGTAAAAGCGGTTGCTTTATTTAGTTTTGTGATCCATCCTAAACCGGCCTCCAGAGGCGTAGTTGTATCATCAATATCATTTCCATATAAACAATAACCCATCTCCAAACGCAATGTATCTCTTGCTCCAAGCCCAATCGGTTTTAAACCCTGTGATTCGCCAATTACGAAAATTGAATTCCATATTTTATCGGCACAATCATCCTTATCTTCAAAATAAATTTCTACACCGCCTGAGCCTGTATAACCTGTTGCACTGATAAGTATATTGTCAACGCCTGCAAATTTTCCCTTTACAAAGGTGTAGTATTTAAGATTAAGGATATCAAGATCAGTTAACGGCTGTAATATCTTACTTGCATTGGGACCCTGGATAGCAAGCAAACAGGTTTTATCGCTGATATTGTGCATCTCTGCATTTTGTGTATTGTGATTGCATATCCAGTTCCAGTCTTTTTCAATATTTGACGCATTTACAACAAGCATATACACCTTATTCTCTTCAATACAATAAACGATCAGGTCATCAACAATTCCGCCCTTATTATTTGTTAAGCATGAATACTGTGCTTTACCATTTGCAAGTTTGGATGCATCATTGGTTGTTACGCGCTGAATAAGATCAAGTGCATTTTCTCCTTTCAAAATAAATTCACCCATATGGCTTACATCAAAAACGCCGGCATTGTTACGCACGGCTGCATGTTCGTCGTTAATGCCTGTATAACTAATTGGCATGTTGTAGTCGGCAAATTCAGCCATTTTAGCCCCGAGCGAAATGTGCTTCTTAATGAATGGAGTATTTTTCATGTACTGTTG
>DATBFI010000571.1:0-25182 GCA_036558585.1 Chitinophagaceae bacterium | reverse complement strand
TGCAAAAAAAGCATCGGTATCTTCACATTCTTTAAGTGCTCCGCCCTTTCTGTCGAAGGTTTGCCGGAAGGGTGCAAGGGAAAGCCATAAAAAATTATTCCCTTCACCGCAGTTTGAGAATGAGATGACAAGTATTGTGAGGACATCCGTCCGCCGAAAGATTTACCGGCGACAAAAAGAGGCAGCATTGGAAATAGCTCCTGCGCGTTGGTTATGGCCGCTTCAACGGTTTTGTGCGCCACAGCAGGAATATCCGGCCTTCCTTTTTTGAGTTCGGCAAATGGAAAATTGAAACGCAATGTGGCAATTCCTTTCTCTGCAAGTGATTTTGCCAGGGTTACCATGAAAGAATGATTCATGCCTGCGCCGGCTCCATGTGCCAACGTTATTATACACATACTTGTTTCCGGAACTATATATTCAGCGGAGACTGAACCTATAGTTGGAGAAACTTGCAGGGATAAAGATTGGGTATTCATTTGTGGTGCTGTTTAGTATTTGTTCAAACTCCTGAAATTTATTTTCCGCGACACGACATACAGTTTTGAAAATATTTGGTCAGGACTGAAGTTATAACTTTCCATCCGGCAATGAAAGAAGTAAAAGCTAATGAGATGTTTCCGGTAATATGGCAATGTGCTTTGAACACAAAAACTTTTTAAAGAGTATCCGGAAGTTAGCCTGTGTATTTTGTAGTAACTTCGAGCCTGTTGTTATCAGGATCAAGCGTTTCAAACTCATAATAATCATCACCCGTCTTTCTTGGTCCGCTCAATATTTTAAAGCCGTCTGCCTGGAGCTGTTTTGCTTTTTCATCAACTTCCTGCATTGTATCCGCTCCAAAAGCTAAATGAATTATTCCTTTATGTTGCTCAATTATCCTGTCGTTGGTATTGTCCGGAATATGAGGCATTGTCATAAGCTCAAGCCTTGCTCCTGATTTAAAGGTGAGAAAATAACTGTGAAATTGCCTTTTCTCGTTCGTGTATTTGCTGTTCGAAGTTCCGTCATAATATTTTACATAATAATCTTTCAGCTCTTCTAATTTGTCAGTCCAAATTGCAACATGCTCTAATATCATTTTATTTATTTTGAATTGATCTTTCACAGAATAATTTTTTTACGCGCATCTATTTCATGTTTATCATGTAAAGGAAGTTGTAAGACAAAACTATTATTTACATTGAAAATTGATAAATTAAAATCTGTCTTATAAAAAAACAGGTGGTAAAAACCACCTGTCGCACATTAGAAAAATACTACTACTAGAAATATTTATATGGGAGAAAATTTAAAAGTGATAAAATATTATTTTTTAAACTGTTCTTCAATTGCACTATCTCCTGACGTTGTTATTCCCACTGTATACCAGTTTTTCTCATCTTCCAGTTTCACATGATAAATAATATTATCAGGGGTGGTTGATTCTGTAACGCCCGAAATCTTTTTATCTGTAAACTTTTTTTTCAGTGCCAGGAGAATAGATACAGGTAAGCCCTCTTCATTATAATAACGCATTGCATAGAGAAAGTTGCCTTTTGTATCATATGCAACTTTAGAAGGAATACCTGATTGAGTGAAGCTTACAAAATACCCTATAGCGTCCTCGCTCCATTTTACATTTTCAGCAGAAGGGAAGGTCCTGCTAAACGAATACAATAGTTTCTCATTTACATTTGCAAATACCGAAGAGGTACAAATGAAGAGCACAAAAAAAATAGCAAATAACGTTTTCATAAAAAACTTTTTAAAATTAACCTTGTCAAATATTAATTAAGAAAATCATGACCTTCATTTAGTACTTAGATGAAGTATATTTTCCCCGCCAAAATAGTATGGCTTACATTATTATATAAACGAAGTTTTACGATGCAAAGAAAAATATATATAGTAAGAACTTATTATTGCAATTACCCAATGGCTGACATGGATTACCCACTGGTAAATGTAGCTTACCGGGGAAGTGTAAAAGGTATACGTGGAGAGAGAACTACTTTACTTCTGTTGAGGATAGTACCACTTTATGCCGCTAAACTTCATTGGAGTGAAATAGTTAGCTCATTTATCAACCGGCTCAAATTTTTAAAAAGTGTCACCTCAAACTCAAACCCATGTAAATGGACTGTTTGAAGCAATATGTGTGATCTTTAATTCAGGAACTTTTGGTTGCAGCCATTCTACAAGATACTCCATTCCTGGCTCCTCACTTACAGAATGACCAAGAATGATCAAAGAGGTTTTTGAACCCGTCAGCCTTGCATCACGTATATATTCAGCGGTTTCCCACTCGTGCACTTCTCCAACGATCAAAACATCGGGCTTTTGTTTTTCTGCAAGAGATATTTGCATTTGTCCGCCAGCGGCCCCTGGCAGTAAAGCCACGCGTTCACATACCTGAGTAAGATCACCGATCACTCTTACATGATCAATGCCTAGAGAAGATTTTAAATGCTGTGTGATTTCTGTTAATGTTATAGCCGGAATGGTAAGCACCATCTCATTGGGTTTATAGTATTCAAGCCATCCTGTTTTTTTTAAAACGCCATAACCAATTCCGTCAGGACGATGAGTGTGCCAGTAATCGTGAAAACGCCAGATCGTAATATTATTTTTTGAAAGCATCTCCTGTTTCTGTTTTACGACTGCATTATTGGGAACCCAGTTAATATCATCAGTATGATTATAAAAAGTTGGTTCATGCGCAATAATAAAATTTGCGTTCAATTGTGCAGCTTTTTTGATTACATCGACCGTCGCAAACATTGTGGTTACAATACCAGTCACTTTTTGATCTGCACTTCCACTTTTTATGGTGTCTACTGTTTGTTTGAAAGGCGCACCTGGTATTTCTTTTAAAATAATATCTATAACATCCTGCACTGTATAATCTTTGTTTGCAAACAAACCCGTTGCTTCGGATATCCCGGGCACGCTTAAAAGCATTGACATGCCTGCTGTCTTTAATGTGGCAAAAACAAATTCTCTTCTTTCAAAAAGATTGCCGCCGTTCTTTTTATTTGTTAAAGAAAAGTTCATCCCGATTTTGTTTTTATATGGTTTAAAGGTAGCGCAATGTTATGTGATATGTCTCGCTAAAAACGCAGTAAGCCTGTTCTTCGGGAATTGGTTAATGGCCCACTAAAAAGATTATCAAACACAACATGATCGCTGCAATTATTGCCACTACTGTTTTATAGCGGCTCCATTTATCTTTTCTTCTCTGCTGTGTTAAAAAATCTGTTACCTTATTTTCAAGATAAGTATCGCCATCCGCCAGGAACATCAGCTTATCCTCGATCTCTTCAATAAAATTATAATTAAGCGGCTTACATATACTCAATAAGGCTTCAAGGACCTGGTTATTAACAGCAGACTGGTTTTCCTGTTGCAGCAAAAACAAATTATTTTCTGACAGCACCTGTTGCACCTGGAAGAACAATGCGTCCTGGTTTAAACGAAAGGGATTTAAATTTTCCACGAGCTTCTTTAACAGGATAGTATCCTGTAAAACGGATTGAGGCGTGGCTTCTGGTTCGGGGTATTTGTAATTGTGTGTGTAAAAATATTGGTAGTGATACTCTTCTCTTTTTTTTGCGTTGGATAAAATATCATAGGCTTCTGCAATTTCTTTGAATGTCGCTTCAGCCAAAACATCACCCGGATTTTTGTCCGGGTGATATTTTAGGGCGAGCCTTCTGTAGGATCTTTTTATCTCCTCAGGCGATGCCGCAGGCCGCACCCCAAGAACCGTGTAGTAATCTTTTAAAGCCATTCTGTTGTAAAAAGATCAATTGATAAGCGAAATTAAAACTTGATAATTTAACTTAAGCATTACTACAATTTTGCAGATGACCTTCTATTAAAATTCAGATCCTAGAGTACACCAAGTGATATGAGGTCCTGGTTTCGCTCCGGTATAAAGCTCTATTTTATCATCACCCTTTTTTTTGAATCAACCAGTTTTCCATCTACAATAAGAGAATATTGATAAGCGCCT
Organism: Chitinophagaceae bacterium; assembly: GCA_036558585.1. Classification (GTDB taxonomy): domain Bacteria; phylum Bacteroidota; class Bacteroidia; order Chitinophagales; family Chitinophagaceae; genus DATBFI01. Next base: position 21,185 of record DATBFI010000571.1, on the reverse strand, counting down.
GAGGTCAACTGCCCGCCTTCGATCATCAATTGACCATTACCTTTTCCAGGTGCTGTGAAGGTTTTAATGAGCTTGCCATTCACATCGGTAATATTTATAAAAGCTTTGTTTGCATTTTGTGGTATATAATAATTGATAATAGTATTTTGATGAAAGGGGTTAGGTGCATTTTGCCTAAGATAAGCTGTTGCTTTTGTGTTTGCAATTGCCTGTGATGATGCATTTGATGAAAGAGGACCTGAGTATGATAACACATTCCTGTTTTCGAGTTCTTCTATTTTTTGTTGCTGCAAAGTGATTGTAGTATGCATCTCCTGCATAGCTTTTATCATAATAGGAATAAGCTCTGTGTAGTTTACAGCTTTGAAGTCAATCGTTTCAGATTTTGTGTTTTGTTGCATTTCACCCTTCCCATCAGGACCCGGCTTTGTGGCTGGAGCTTCCAGGGCTGTTTCAAACTTTGTATCTTTTACCAGGTTAGGCAATATTTTTTCTACATCCTGCGCGAGGAGACCATAGTGTGTGCCCTGTGACAGCTTCATAAGTTTATAACTACCATCTTGCCGGTAATCATATTTTTTTGGGTGAAGCTGATTAATAATAGCCATTGCACTGGTAAAATCCTGTACGTTTTGTTTCAGCTTTTGATCGGAAGGAGTAAACACGCTGCCATTTACAAAAATGCTGCGATTAAAATACCCCGAATACGTAGCATTTGTGGTCTTAGCATATATACCATAATTCTCATCTGAAAAGGCAAATACTCCAACACCTGTATAGGAAGATGCATAGACACCTGAACCAGACCCATCGTTGAATCCACTTACACCTGCAAAGCCTGCTCCATTTGCATTTATCCCCATAATCCCGCTCCCGGTTCCGTATGTTCTACCTGCAATGGCATAACCCTGGTTATCGGGTGCAGTATTTTCAATAAACATTCCCACGCTTCTGCTTCCGCCATTAGAACCATACATTAAATAACCCTCACTACTTCCCGCCGGTCTATATAGATAGACGCCGCTGTTGGTATGACCTTGATTTACAGTAAGAGCATAGCCAGGTTGCATGTATGTGCCACCCACAGCTACAGCGTTTGCACCTACATACAAGCCCGGATTCGTAGTTCCCACAACATTTCCAAGCGACACAGCGCCACCTTTTGGATTTAACTGAAGTGTACTGGCTGCACCATTATTACGGGCCTGCAATTTATTATAATCAAATGCAAGATTATTTGAAGTAACAGAACCCAATAAAAAATTGTCTGTTGCGGAAAGAGTAACACCTCCCTTCGACGGCAGATTTAATAATGCTTTTGGCGTAGTGGTGCCAATGCCCACAAATCCATTACTTGCGATGCGAATACGCTCTGCATTAGCAGTTTTGAATACCAATGCCTGTGCATCTTTTGTGCCGATATAATTGGTAGTTGAATTCGTCCCAGAATTGCCAGTAAGCGACCAGCTTTGCGCCTTTGCAGAAATTGCGGCTGCAAAAAACAGTAATGAGATAAAAATAATTTTCTTTCCTTTCATTTCGTTTAAATTTTTAATTATGATTTTGTGTGTAGATTTTGATCAGAAAAATTGGGTTTCTAAGGGCTGAAATGACGGAAGAATATTTAAGGGTATCATCTGTTTTGTATCGAGCAATTTTCCGTTTACAGCGAAAGAATACTGATAAGTTCCAGCGAAAGGGTTGAAGAAAAATTTACGAGTACATACTTCTTCATAAATGAGATTTTGATATTGTTATAAAAATTTTTTATGACGTCGAGTAATTGAGTTAAAGTTCATGGAAGTGACTTTTGTGTAAACCCAGCCTGATTGCCACAATAGGCTTAGGCTGGGTTATTTATTGCAACCATGAAAAAATTGTGATAAGCTTATTTTATCAAAACCATTTGTTTTGAGCTGATCAATTTTCCGTCGACATACAAAGAATATTGGTAAGTGCCTGAAGAGAGCGTTGAAGCATCTACATTTACACCGCCTTTGCTGCTTCCTGAAACCTTTATTTCCTTTAATGTATTGCCTGATTTGTCTGTAATAATAATTTTTGCGGAACTAAATTGCTGAGGCAATGTATAATTGATCGTTGTTGTGCGATTGAAGGGATTGGGCTTATTTTGTTGGAGTGAAGCACTGCTGATGGTAGCGATTGTTGATGATTGAGCAGATATGGCATCTGATGATTTAGTATTCATTATTGCTTCCAGCTTTTCTAGCCTGCTTTTCAATTCGTTATTTTCTTTAGATAATTCCTGCACTGCCTTTACCAGCGGCATTATAAAATCGTTATAACGCAATCCATATAAATCCTTGTCACTCTTTGCAGCATCCACACCGCTGAAATCATAATTTAATTCTTTCGCTGCTTTTTCTACATCCTGAGCTATAAAACCGGTGTAAACTACTTTCTGTTTTGCCTGGCGTGCTGCAACCTCAGCCTGTGAAACTTGTTTTGACAACAATTTTCCATCTTTATCTTTTGCCGCCGGCAGCGCTATAATTTTATCAGCTGCGTCCAGGTCAAGATTGTAGGTAACAGCCTTTAGCTTGTTAATAAAAGCAAGACCAGGCACATTTTCTTTGATATTTTTCTTTACTCTGCCATCAGAAATATTGGTCCAGTTTGTGTAACCCCCGATAGAAGTGGTATAAGAATTCCCTATACGCACCTGGTTAGGTGCTGTAACGATCGTTGAATTTCCAAGTGCTACTGTATTATATAAATCACTGGAAGCAGCACGTGCGTCTGCACCAATGAAAGTGTTATTCCATCCATTCAGCTGGTAATCTCCTGCGTGGTACCCTACGGCTACATTATATGCCGCATTATAGTTAGCGCCTAAAGCAGAACTTCCAACTGCAGTATTGTAGTTACCCGTTACATTATTGTACATCGCATTGTAACCCAAAGCTGAATTTTCATTTCCTGTAGTGCTATAATACATAGCTCCGTGTCCGACTGCAGAATTGTATGATCCGGATGTATTAGAATTTAAAGCCCACGTACCTGTTGCAATATTTTGTGAGCCATCTTTATTGGAGTAAAGTGATGAAGCTCCCGTAGCTGTATTATTATATCCTGTAGTATTGTATACAAGAGCCTGCGCCCCGGTTGCAACGTTTCCTCCGCCCGTGGTATTTGAAAAAAGAGCTACTGCCCCGGTGGCGGTATTATAGCTGCCGGAAGTGTTGGCAGAAAGTGCATAGTGTCCGATGCCTGTATTATAAGTTTCCGTATTTTTAGAGCCTGCACTATTTCCTAAAAAAACAGTGCCTTTCACTGAATCCACGCGTAACACCCGGTGATTCTCCATATATAAAGCGAATCCTTTGCCGATATTAATGTTTCCATTTACATCAAGTCTTTGAACAGGATTTGTTACACCTATTCCTACATTTCCATTCCCTGTAGAGTTAATACGCATTCTTTCCGCATTATTCGTTTTAAAAACTAACGCCTTATTGTCTTTTGTGCCTAAAAAATTTGTGGATGGATTGGTCCCGCTATTTCCTGTAGTAATCCAGTTTTGCCCAAAGGATGTTGTTACAAAAACGCAGGAAGAAACGCCAAGTAAAAAAATAAACTTTTTCATAAATAGTTTGATTTTGTTTTAAAGTGTGATAAAAGATTTTTTAGTATTAAAAAATTATAGATTGAATAGAGCAATGAAGGTTATTGCCAGCCAAAGCAAGTTTGACTGTTAATAAATATTGATTATGAATGAAGCAAACTGGGATTGATGAGAGGCAGAATCTTTTTAGTTTGCTCTCAATTATCCATCAATTTTTTCGAATGATCAGCGGTGTTAAATTGGAATACAACAGAGGGAGAGAATCATTGGAAAAGAAGATCAATAATTTTGCTCATGTACATTATAATGTTCCGTGCGGCATCAAAACAGTAACCATCCTGCTAAAAGAAAGAGGATACCTTTTACAAGACACCAGCATAAATAAATGATCAGTGCCTTCTTGCCATACTTTCTGAAAAAAGGTTTTGAAAGAATCGCTTTCATTTGTTAAAGTTTTAATTAATTGTCAGATAAAACCTCGTACTGTGTCTAAAGAAATTAGCTGTGCGCGGTTTCATGAGTTGTTATTCTTTTAGCTGATTTTGTTTTGGTGAATGGAATGATCATGGGCGCCCATTTTTTATAATTCCTGTATTTCTCACCAAAAATGTGCATCAAATCCCGTTCTTCCAGTTGAATGGCGGTGAAGATGTAACCGGTTGTTAAGATCGCAAATAACAAATGAGCTATGGTCATAACAGGAGTTGACCAAAAGGCGATCAGGAAACCCATGTATAATGGATGACGCACAAGTTTGTAAAGCAATGGAGTTCTGAACGGCAATTGTGTATAGGGCTTACCGCGGAAATTTAGCCACACTTGTCTTAATCCGAATAAATCAAAATGATTGATAAGAAAAGTGGCACCGAATACAATCGCCCAGCCAAGGAGGTAAGTGATCAGCAACACCGTTTTTACGATTTCATTTTCAGTTGACCACACAATTCCACCAATAGGCTGCCATTGCCACATCATCAACATAAGACACAGGCTTGCCAATAATACAAAGGTGCTGCGTTCAAGGTGTTCGGGAACGATTTTAGTCCACCAGCGTTTAAAGGCTGGTCTGGCCATTATACTGTGCTGCAGTGCAAATAAGAGCAACAACAACGCGTTCACCAGGATAGCATTGAGTAAAGGGACTTGTGGTTCACTGTCAATAGTCTTTGGCACTACCAGGTTGCCAACAAATCCAATAGCATACAGAATGGTACCAAAAAAAGCCAGGTAACTAACCAGGCCATAGAATAATGAAAATATTTTTTTCATAATTAGCAGATTTGAATGAAGTGTGTTTGATTTTTTTTACGGGAGCAAAAGTATACAGGCAGATAAGGCAGGTCAACCACAATAGAACAGGTGGCGGTAATTATTTATTTTCTGGCGGCTATTGTTTAAAAAGTGGAAAAGTAATTAGCAGGAATAATTCGTATTTAGTGGCCATTCAATAACAATGTTTTCTATACCTAATGAATGATGCATTTTTTTATTCACTTCAGCATTTGTAGAATCTTCGTTTCATCATGCCTCAAGGCCAAATTTAATTTCGAATATTGGCAGAACGGTGCGATTTGTTTTTTATGAAAGGGAATACAAATATCATTATCATAAAATAAAACTAAAGTGCAGGGAAAGACGTTTATGAATTCTTCGCTAAACATCTGCCTGCACTTTTGGAGCATCTATGTTTATTGTTGTTGCCGGTATCGAAACTATTAACTTACAGCAATGCCTTTGTTAACTGCCGACTTATGTGTTAGCAGTTTTGATAGGAATTTTAAGTTCCTTTTTATTTATTTTGCCAAAACCATTCCCGATACATCACGCTATCCGGATGTCGTAATTTATTGAAGTAATAGTCGGGATGGTTTTGCAGTTGTTTGTTTTTATTTGTCAAAACCATTTGTTTACTGCTGATCAATTTCCCATCAATTACCAATGAATAACGATAACTACCTGCTGAAAGCATGGATGCATCTATATTTGCTACACCTTCACCTGCACGTGAAACACTTTGTCTACCGGCAGGCAGGTTTACCTGTTTTACAGTTTTGCCGCTATTATCAGTAATAATAATTTGTGCCCTTGTAAATTTTTTCGGAATGTTATAATGAATAGCAGTTGTATTGGCGAAAGGGTTTGGAACATTTTGTTCTAGCAATGCATCCCTTAGCACCGGGTTGAACACTGCTTGTGAGGAAGTATTACTTTGATTGTTTTTGTTCACATAAGTTTTCAATTTATTTATCTGTTGCTGCAATGAATCATTCTTCGCCCGAAATTCTTCACACATTTTTGAAAGCTCCTGTACCGCTTTCACCAACGGCACTACAAACTCTGAATAACGTAATCCATATAAATCTTTACTGTCTTTTGCAGCGTCTACACCGCTGAAATTATAATTTAATTCCTTTGCTGCCTTTTCAACATCCTGTGCTACGAAGCCTGTATACACAATTTGCGCTTTTGCATTGCGTGCATTTATTTCAGCCTGTGATGGCGCAATAATTTTTCCGTCTTTATCTTTTCTTGCAGGTGATTGTATTATTTTATCTGCTGCATCAAGATCGAGATTATAAGTAATTGGTTTTAGTTTATTGATGAATGTAAGACCGGGCACATTTTCTTTAATATTTTTCTTTACTCTTCCATCGGAAATATTTGTCCAGTTTGCATAGCCACCAATAGATGTAGTGGAGGAATTACCTATACGTGCCTGGTCAGATGCAGTAACCCTGGAGCTGTTACCTATTGCAATACTGTTATAAATGTAGGGGACAGTAGCATATGCTTCCGATCCGATAAAAGTGTTATTCCAGCCATTAGGATAAGAAAAGTATCCTCCGGCAGATCCCGCCATATAACCCAGGGCGGTATTATTCCACGAATCGCTATTAGCACTTAAGGTGAGATATCCTACAGCAGTGTTGTGGCTACCCGTAGAATTTCCATTCAGTGCGCTGCGCCCGATGCCAATATTAGCATATCCTGTAGTGTTTTCCGAGAGTGCGATATGTCCGATAGCAACATTATTATCTCCGCTTGTATTGCGTGTGAGGGAACTGTTTCCTTGCGCAATATTTTCGAAGCCTGTTTTATTATCGTAGAGTGCTTCAAGCCCGCAAACAATATTATCTCTTCCGGTTGTATTAGAATAAAGAGCATACCGCCCACTCGCAATGTTGTCACCGCCTTCAGTGTTTGAGTAAAGTGCAAATTCTCCAACGGCTATATTATAGATACCTGAGAGGTTATTGTACAGTGCATAAGGACCATTGGCAATATTATGGCTCCCCGTTGTATTACTATAAAGAGCATAACTTCCAATAGCAACGTTATTCGCACCGGAAGTATTTCGATAAAGAGCTGCATAGCCGTTCGCGGTGTTTGAACTTCCGTTGTTTGAAAAAAGTGCGAAACCACCGGTAGCAACATTTGTATTGCCTGATGTATTGCTTGCCAAAGCACCTACACCATAAGCTGTATTGTAAGAACCATTTGCATTTGCAAATAGGGCCTGGTAGCCTGTTGCGGTGTTTTGAAAACCGGTTGTAACAGATGCGCCCGCCAGTATACCCAAAAAAGTATTTCTGTTCAAAGAATCTATACGAAGCACTTTGTGATTATCAATATACAAACCAAATCCTTTTCTGATATTGATGTTTCCGTTTACATCAAGCTTCTGCTGCGGAGCTGTTATACCAATTCCAAGATTACCTGATGTCATTAAACGCATGCGTTCTGCATTATTTGTCTTAAAAACCACATCTTTATTATCGATTGTTCCAAAAAAATTTATCCCGGGATTAGTGCCGCTGTTACCTGTTACAGACCAACTTTGTGCATGAGAAATAGCTACTAAAAAACCAGTGCAGATCGTGAGAGAAAAAATATACTTTTTCATAAAATGATTTTTTATAGGAATTGACGCATAGAAAATTCTGACGCTGTGAACAATAAACAAAAAACAATTGATTTTTCGTCGCTTCCTGCTTTCGGCAATGCCTGTGTTAGCTATTGGAAAGAGCTCCAGGCTTAAATACCTGAAGCTCTGTGAATATTTATCTGCTGGTATCTCTTTATTTCGTCAAAACCATTTGTTTACTGCCGATTGGTTTTCCATCAACAACAAGGGAATAACTATATGTACCTGCTGAAAGCATGGATGCATCTATGTTTATCGCCCCTTTGCCGGAAGTGGAGATATTAACTTGTTTTATATTCCTGCCAGTATTGTCATGGATAATAATTTGCGCACTTGAAAATTTCTGCGGCAATGTATAATTGATAGTTGTGTTGCGGGTAAATGGGTTAGGTGCATTTTGTCCCAATGAAGCATCTGTGATCGTAACATTTTTTGATGACGCCGATGAAAGATCACTAGAATTTTTTTCTGCCAACGCTGCTTCCAGTTTTTCTACTTTTTGTGAAAGCTCCTGCACTGCTTTTACCAGTGGCACTACAAAATCGGAATAGCGCAAACCATACAGATCTTTACTGTTCTTTGCAGCATCTACTCCACTAAAATCATAGTTCAATTCCTTAGCCGCTTTTTCAACATCCTGCGCTGCAAAGCCTGTGTAAAGAACCTGCTGCTTTGCAATACGTGCACTTATTTCGAGTTGTGAAGGTGCGATAAGCTTTCCGTCTTTATCTTTTTTTGCAGGGCGCTGGGTTATTTTATCGGCTGCATCAAGATCAAGATTGTAAGTAATAGGTTTTAATTTGTTGATGAATGCAAGACCGGGAACATTTTCTTTAATGTTTTTCTTTACTCTTCCATCAGAAATGTTTGTCCAGTTTGAATAGCCGCCAATAGAATTGGTAGCTGAGTTACCAAGACGTACCTGGCTAACTCCTGTGCACAAGGCTGATTCTCCTATAGCCACATCATTATAATAATCCGTGCCATTTACATCAGCATTAGCACCAATAAACACATTATTCCATCCATTATTTTGTCCATTACCTGCAAGAAAGCCCAAAGCAGTATTGTAGTAAGATTCCGTGGTGTTTGCCAAAGCGGCATAGCCTACGGCTGTGTTAAAACTACTGGTGGTATTATGAAATAAAGCGGCATTGCCTATCGCAGTGTTTTTTGTACCATCAAGATTCGAATACAATGCGTTTACGCCGTAAGCTACGTTTTCGCTTGCACTACTTTGCAGTAAAGCATTTGAGCCATAAGCTACATTATAGGACCCTGTTTGATTTGCGAGAAGCGCCTGTGACCCTGTTGCAGTATTGTACCAGCCGCCTGTATTGTAGGCACCTGCCGAAACTCCTAAAAAAATATTTGCGGTCGAAGGATCTACGCGCAGCGCCCGCCAGCCTTCAGCAAACAGCGAAGAGCCTTTGCCAAGATTGATGTTGCCGTTTACATCAAGTTTTTGTATTGGAGCAGTGGTACCAATGCCAATATTTCCCGCGGCGGTAACCCGCATCCGGATTGTGTTGTTTGTCCTGAGTGATAATCCCTGGTTGTCCGTGGTTCCAACAAAATTAGTTCCAGCGTTGGTGCCGGTGTTACCGGTAATGTGCCAGTCAGTTTGTGAAAACGTTTTACTGTGTGCGCAGCAGGTCAGCGCTGCCATGGCAATCGCACACGCAAGTTGATGTTGTTTCATAAAAAATAGTTTTAGTTTGTTTACAATTCTTCATAGGGATTATGATGCTCACTGTTATCAAATTTGATTAACCAGGTTAAAAATATACAGGACAGTATGGGTACCGCAACCACAACAGATTAAGTGGCAGCTATAATTTATTATCTGGTAGTGCTGTTGAAAAGCGGAAGGATAAAAGACAGATATTATGAAGATTTGCTTGTTCTACATTGTTTGAGATAAACTAAAGCGCGGCAAGTCGTTTCATGAATTCTTCTTTTTTTCTGCGTGAAACGTCTACCTGTGCTCCGTCTGTCATGGTAACAATTCCTCCCTCACCTCTTGTATAATTTTTTACATGGTGCAGGTTAATGAGGTGCGAATGATGTACACGGATAAAATCATAATCATTCAGCAGTTCTTCAAACTCTTTCAGCGTTTTTGATACCACCATTTTATTTTTTGTGGTAAGATAAAAGTTGGTGTAATTCACATCAGCTTCGCATCGGATAACATCTTTAAGCGGCACAATCGTTAAGCCATTTGTTGTGGGCAACGCGATCTTCTTTGCGTCTTTCTGTATATGTTTCAGGTTATGAAAAAGAGCATTAAACTGTCCTGCAGATTGTTGCTTATCTTTTTTTTGTTCATATCGTTTTATTGCTTCAGACAGATCTTCAAGGCTAAAGGGTTTAAGCAGGTAATCAATTGCAGAAAATTTGATCGCCTGTATAGCGTACTGTTCATGAGCTGTAGTAAAAATAATTTCAAAATTGATACTGCTTAATTGCTGCAGCATTTCAAATACGGGCTTCTTCTCAAGCTCGATATCAGTGAGTACAAGATCCGGGGACAGACTTTCGATCGCCGTTTTTCCTTCTTCGGCATTTTTACAAACCGCAATTACTTCTACATTTTTAAAATGTTGTTGAAGCATACTGTCAAGTATATCCCTGCTATTTTTTTCATCTTCTATGATAATTATTTTGATCATAAGCCCCTAATCTCTAAAGAGGAGAATGCAGCAAGGTACGATGCTATAGGATACAAAAGCTCGTAGCATAAAATCATCCAAATCATTCTGATCATTTAATCATTGGTTTTCAAAATGCCAGTTGCAGCGGCAATAGTAATTCAATACGTAATCCGCGGGGTTTATTTTCGGCATCTTTAAGATCAAAAATATTTACGGTAGCTTTTGCTTTTTTTAATTGATTGATGATATTTAAACGTTCCTGCATAATTTTTATACCAAGCGATTTTCGTTTCCTGTTATTTTCATTTGCTATTGGCGGTGCTTCTCTGCCGCTACCATTATCTTCGACGATACATCGCAGCGTGTCGCTGTCCGCGGCGCGTATTTTTATTTTTATCAAACCATTCTCTTTATCTTTTATACCATGCACAATAGCATTCTCTGCGAAGGGTTGCAGCAGTAATGGTGGTATCAGGGTATTTTCCCTGTCAATGCCGGGATCTATTTCAATACTATACTGAAAACGATTTTCAAAACGCAGTGACTCAAGCTGCATATATAATTCAAGTGCTGCCAGGTCATCTTCAAGTGGTACTTCCTGTTCACGTGAATTCTCCAATACCAGTCGCATAAGCTTCGCAAACTTGGCAAGATATTCCGACGCATTGACTTTATCATTTTCCATTATATACTTGTTAATGGAATGAAGAGAGTTGAAAATAAAATGCGGGTTCATTTGCGCACGCAATGCTTTCATTTCTGTTTGCAATACCTGTTTATCGAATATTACTTTTCGCCTGCGGATAAAGGAGCGGGTGAGAAAGAAAGCAAAAATTGCTGCAACCACAGCAGTAGCGATTATGATATTTTTTATAAGTGTTTGCCGTTTTATTTCAGATGCCTGTAATGCCTTGTCTTTATTCAGCAGTTGGATCTCTTTATCTTTTACTTCGGCAAGTCGCTGGTTTTCCAGGGCAGCTATTTTTCTTTTGTTTTCATCATTGTAAACGGAATCTTTGTATATATCGGAATCTTTATGCCATTTGAGTGCTGCCTTATCGTTCCCACTAACCGCTTCTGTTTCTGATAAAAATGCTGTTTCCTCAATCATTAAAGATGGTTCATTTGTTTGTTTACTTAATCCTAATGCCTGTGCAAAATAAAAACGTGCCTTTTGCAGAAGCGCTGCTTTGCTTATTTTAAAAGATGCAGGCACAGATTTTACAGCATCATTTTTTGCAACGCTTAAATAAAGCTCACCAATGCCCTGATAATTAGTAGCCAGGTTTCCCTTAATATCAAATTTCTTATTGATCGCTATCGCTTTGTTATAAAATTCAAAAGCAATATCAAACTCCTTCAGCCTTTGCATTATACCGCCACGGAGCGCATATGTCACTGCTAATTCAGGTGCACTATTGATTTCTTCAAACAGCTTTATTGCCTGCAAATTATAATCGTTTGCTTTTTTAAGTTCCCCTTGCTCCAGGTATACAAGCGCTATATTATCCAATGCCGAAGCAACCTCAAGTTTGTCGTTATTTCTTTTATGAAGTTCGAGTGCTCTTTTATAATTTTCAATTGCTTTGGGATAATCGTAGAGCCAGTAATAAGCATTGCCGATGTTATTACTGATATTTGCTACGTCTCTGTCCATGCCCGCTTCTTCATAAATACCAAGGGCATCGAAATTATATTCAATTGCTTTTGGATAGTCGCCAAGTCTTGAATAACTGTTAGCCATTTCAGTCAATGCGCCTGCCATTGCTGGTTTCAAGTTTAAAGATTTAAAGATCTCGTAAGCTTTGCTGGCATTTTCAAGCCCCGCTGCATAGTCTGTAAGAGTTACATATATGGTTGCCTTATTCATATAGGCAAGCCCGATGCCTTTTGTCCAGTTCGCTCTCTTTGCAAGGTCCATGGCTTTATTCGCATAGTTTAAAGCCTGATCCGGATTGAATAGTGTTAATACTTTTGAGATGTTGCTCAGAAGTTTTACCTGGTCAGTATCGCTTTTTGTTTTTGGTAGCTCATTTATCAAAGAGTCAGCAAGTGCCTGGTCTTCCACGTCCTGTGCATACAATCGTTGCAGCGTCATGCAATTAAAGATTACTGCAATCAGGCATAGCAGAAAGAATTTGATAATTTTCATTTGGTTAAGCAGTTTGCATGTATATAAATTATATTTTTAAAAATCGTTGGTATTATGAATGGATAGATCGTATTTATATTACTGCTTGCTCTGCTGATAACTTTGTGCTGGACAATAATGCGTCGATGTAAGTGTCCGTACAACAGAGCCTGAATTGTTAGTGTAATATGTGCAATAAGGAGTATGGCCTGACGAAGTTTTTCATTCGGTATTTAATGGCACAGCAGCGCAAAGCTCGTTCTTTATTTGATATTCGTTAGAATTAAATTTTCCAGTCAACAACCTGATTGGCCCATTCTGAACGGTATGGTGTGGTGATGCGAATATAATTATCAGTATAACCTTCCATCATGCAATTCTTGTTGTGATCTTCAAACAATACTTTTCTTGTTTGCCCTTTATGCTGTTGCGTAAAGAACTGCGTCTTCATATAACTCAGGTTGCGCAAAACTTTATTGCGCTCATGACGAACATACATTGGTACAACAGGTCTTATTTCCAATGCTTTTGTATGGTCTCTTTCCGAATAAGTGAAAACATGCAAATAGGAAATATCCAGGGAGTGAAGAAAGTTGAATGTTTCTTTAAAGTCGTCATCAGTCTCACCCGGGAAGCCAACGATGACATCTGCACCGATAGCACAATGCGGCATTAAAGTTTTCACAAGGCTTACCCGTTCAGCATACAATTCCCTTTTGTACCGCCTGCGCATCATGCCTAAAATTTTATTGCTGCCGCTTTGCAATGGAATATGAAAATGAGGCATGAACTTTTTGCTGTTGGCTACAAATTCAATGATCTCGTTGGTAAGTAAATTTGGCTCGATAGAAGAGATCCTGTAACGCTCTATTCCCTCAACCTTATCTAACTCTTGTATAAGGTCAGAGAAATTTTCTTTTCTCTTTTTAAAGCCTTCCGCCTTAGGCTGAGAGGTTTGAAGGGGGCTTCCGAAATCACCAAGGTTTACGCCGGTTAATACAATTTCTTTTACATTTTTTGCAGCAATATCCTTCGCGTGCAGGATAACGTTTTCAATTGTGTCGCTCCTGCTTTTTCCACGTGCCATTGGAATGGTGCAGAAAGAACAACTGTAGTCGCATCCATCCTGCACTTTTAAAAAGGTGCGAGTCCTGTCATTCAATGAGAAGGATGCATTAAAGCCACTCACTTCTTCGATATCACAACTTGAAATTTTGGTAGAATCGCCTTTTACCAGCTCTCTCAGGTGTGTGCCGATATTAAATTTTTCTGCAGCACCCAATACCAGGTCAACACCATGGATAGATGCAATTTCTTTTGGTTTTAATTGTGCATAACAACCTGTAATTACAACAAGGCTTTTGGGAGACCTGCGTTGAATACGGCGTACAAGCTGACGGCATTCTTTATCGGCGTTTTCGGTTACAGAGCAGGTATTGATCACATAGACGTCTGCATGGTCATCAAATTCTTTTTTTTCAAAACCATCATTTTCCAGCATGCGGCCGAGTGTTGATGTTTCTGAATAATTTAATTTACAACCCAGTGTATGAAATGCAACAGAACGCCTCTTTTCCATAAGGGCGCAAAGATAGGTTAGTTTGCGGTTTCCAGTTTCCTGTCTCCAGTTTCCAGTGCCTTTCAATTCCTAATTCCAACTTCTGTCCCGGTATCCTGTAACTTGCAACCTGCAACTCAGTTTCCAGCTTCCTGTCTCCGGTTTCCCGTGCGCAGATCCGAATTCTAATTCTCAATTGCAAACTGCTTGTCTCCCGGTATCTTGTAACTTGCAACCTGCAACCGCTTTAAATTTTATTATGAAAAAGAAATTTCATTCGATTCACATCATAGTATTGAATTGTATAATTTTCATTTTTGGCTGTATCGACACTACTTCGACAGATTTTAACCGAAACCCTTCTCAAATACATTACTCCGAACATGCACGTTGTCGAATGAATTGCCGCCATATTGATGAATCTGAAGTGAAAGAATTACTTAAAGACGGTAACATTAATTATAGCAAAAGTGATTTGGATTCAGATGCCTGTCACAAACGATATGCGTTGGAAGGGTATAGCCGCGACAGTCAACAACTACGCATCATTGTCGCTGAATGCAATAATGAACTCACTGTAATAACAGTAATTGACCTGGGGAAAGAATGGCCATGTAAATGTGAGTAGCTTCCATGACCGGTTTCCGGTTAACAGCCTGCGGCTTTTAGTCACTAATAAGTTCAGGACTTACACAAGTTCAGGATGACATGCTACTCGGTTTCAATCACTGTTTCACCTGTTACTAATCCTTCACCTTCTGCTTTTAATGTTATTTTTCCTGCATTTCCTTTGGGGCGCACAATGATCAAACATTTTCCTTCAAAAGTCTTATGTTCTGGTTTTTGAAAACTTTCCATACAGTTGGGACAAGCGCTAGCTGTTGCAATGATCTCGCCATTGCCGATGATACTGAAATGCAGCAACAGTGTGGCATGGGGAACAAGCTGCCCTTTTGCATCAAGCACTTCAGCGGTAACATAAGCAAGGTCGTTGGGGCTTGCGTGTATGCGTGAACGGTCGGCAGTAAGGCGTATGCGTGCGGGCTCGCCTGCTGTTTGCAACACAACCGAATCAACCACCTTACCATTTTGCAAACCAATAGCCTTTAATATACCGGGCTGATAATTGATGTTGAACGTTGCCGTGAATTTTGTTTGCAGCGATACTTTTTGCTCACCGATTGTTTTTCCATTAAGCACAACACGTACCATATTGTAGTGTGTATATACCTTCACCTGCAAAGGCTTGCCCTCGTGACCGTTAAACGTATAAGACGGGAATTCGTCGTACCAGCCCCAGCCACTGATTGCTTCTTTGTGTCCTTCCGGAATGGGGGCATGCACAAGCATTTCCAGTTTGCTGCGATTCCATACCACATCACGATAATACGATTGCGGTTTTTTACCGCCGATCAAATCAATATCGCCGCACCATGCATTGAACCAGGGAAATTCCATTGCAAATTTTGTATTGCTGTCGAATGCAGTATGACCTATGCCTGTTTCACCAAGATAATCCATAGCTGTCCAAACAAAATCACCGATCACATAACGATGTTGTTCTACCTGTTGCCAGTTTTCAAAAGCTTCGAAGGGAAAACTTTCTGTTCCCATCATAATGCGCTGCGGATATTTTGCATGACCGTTTTCATATTGTTTCCACATATAATTATAACCGCCCACATCGAGCAGTGCAAATGTAAACGAAGTAGAATCCCACGGACGACCGGGATGATCCCAGAATTCACATACGGCTTCAGTTACAGGACGAGTAGGGTCCAGGCGTTTTACTTCATCGCGTAATTTTTTACCGATGACAAGACCAGAAGGGTCTGCTCTTTCATTTATTTCGTTACCGATACTCCAGAAAACAACAGACGGATGATTGCGATCCCGAAGAACCATTGCATTGATATCGTGTTGCCATGAGGTGTCGAAGTACAAACCATAGTCTTCAGGATTTTTATGGCGTTCCCACTGATCAAATGCTTCATCAATAACAATTATCCCAAGACGATCACATGCATCCAGAAATTGTTGTGAAGGAGGATTATGACTTGTGCGCACGGCATTGAATCCAGATTTTTTTAAGAGTTCAACTCTTCGTTCTTCAGCCCGATCGATTGTTGCAGCACCGAGCGGACCGTTATCATGATGCATACATCCACCACGCAGCCTGATTTGTTTACCGTTGAGGAGAAAACCTTTTTCTGCAGTAATGCTGATAGAGCGGATACCGAAGTTAGTAACAACATGATCGAGCAATTTATCTCCGTTCATTATATCTGTTATTGCATGATAGAGATAAGGAGATGAAGGAGACCAGGAATGAGGATGGGGAAGTTGAATGGTTTGAGAAATTGTATTGTTGATTGGTTGATTGGTTAAGAAGTTGATTGGTGTTTCAGTGCTTGCCATTACATTATTCTTTGAATCGATAATTTTTGTGTGGAGTATGAGTTTATTTAAACCTGGCAGGTCCCGAAGACCTGTAAGGTTTGTCGTAATATTTATTTTGGCAGCGGTTTTAGATACTTGTGGTGTTGTAATGTACACGCCCCATTGATCAATATGAACAGGATTTGTTATCGTTAACCATACATGGCGATAGATGCCCGAGCCGCTGTACCAGCGTGAATTTCTTCCTTCATTTCTCACGCGCACAGCGAGAATGTTTTCACCGCTTTGTTTGAGATATGGGGTAAGGTCATAATAAAAAGCTGTGTAACCATACGGATGATTGCCGAGATGGTGTTCATTGATCCATACATCGCTGTTCATGTAAACGCCGTCGAAATAAATAGCGACTTTTTTATTGGCACTATTGTTTAATGCAAAATGTTTACGATACCATGCAGTGCCACCAACGGTATAACCCGTTGCTGTGGCACCAATACTTTTTGTTGTGAAGGGACCGATAACAGAATCACCCTGATCAGGTAAGTCTTCGATGCTCCAGTCATGAGGGAGTTCTACAGTTCGCCAATCATTATCGCGAAGGTCTTCTTTTTCACCGTTGAGAACATCACCTTTATAGAATTTCCAGTGGTCATCGAAGATAGTTTGGATACGTTGTGCATTTGCAATGCTCAACATAATTGAAAATAAAATAAAGAGAAATGATTTTTTCATAATAGCAAATATTTTACTTTTTTGTCTCTTGAGTACAAATTTAAAATTGTTCTTAGAGCTCAATCCCCGAAGCGGGCAAGAAAAAACCTGCTGGCAAGGCAGAGATATACAGCACGTTTTTGCTTTCGTCCTGTCCATACGACTCCCCAAAGGAGTCCTTTGACCTTCGGAGATTAAACTATAGCTACCGTGACTTCAAATGATGATGATGATTCGAAATGATAAGTGTTTGGTAACTTCTTGCTAATGCAAGTTGTTTTTTATCGCAAATATTTTTGAATGTTTAATGAAGGATGTTTGAATAAAAATTTACAGTTGCACTCCTTTCTTTAAGAGAAGGAATGAGGGTTCATATATTTCTAGGATTCTTCCACCCCTTTTCTAATCTCTCAATAGTTCCTTTCACCCTTTCACTGCGTGTCTCTTCACGCTTCGCCGTAATAATCCATTCTACATATTCTTTTTTATTAGTGAAGGAAAGGGTTTGAAAAAAATCATTTGCTTTTTTGTTCTTTTTTAAAAATGAGGCGAGATCATCAGGAAGTGTTACGATCTTTTTTTGTGCATCGATGTATCTAAATATTTCCCGTTCTTTTGGTTGTGCTTTCTTTTTATCAGTTTCTGATTTCAGGCGGCAGGCAAATGCAGACCATGTATCATCAAAAGAGATAAGACTGAGCCATTGAAATTCCTGGTGTTTCAAAAGTTTATCCCATCCTTTGTCACGTGTAAGATCAGTTTGAATTTTTGAAGTGCCTTTTGGATAATAGATCCAGCATACCACATCCTGTTTAATTAATTTCAAAATACCATCCAGTTCCTTTTCCATCTGCACTTTATTAGTAACAAACCAATGCACCTGGTTATAATTTTTTGCAAAGACTGAAATTTTCACACCTGAAGGAAGAGGAGAAAGTATATTTTGAAAATCAGCAGGTGCATTGACAGCGAGCAATGTAAAGTTCTCCCTGATCTTTAATTTTTGTGGAAGGGTAGCTGGCATAAAAAAACATTTACAGCAAATTTATAAAGCGGGTACAATAAAGACTTATTGAATATTGCTATATAGCCCTTTTCAAATATTGGGAATATCAATTAAAAAAGGCTTAAGATTGTAAAATCCTTTCTGAATTGCTAAACCGTTAATACATTTCCGGTAATCATTGAGTTTTATTTTTGATTTATGTTCCGGAATTATTATTTTGCAGTTGTTATTTCGACCTTAAAAATATTTCGTAACCCTAACTACCCTTATCATGAACATTCTATTCACCTGGAACTACAGGAAAGAACAGCTATACGTAGATTGTACTCTCACTAAAAGCGGTGTAAATAATTACGATACATGTATTACTGTGAAGGATGCCAAATATGGTAGCCCCTTATTTCAGTTTAAGATTTTAAATATTCTTGGGGAACAACAATATAAAATCTATCATGGCTGCCCGGGTATCGCCCTGTTAAAAGATATCGGGGAGGTGATCCTGCAACAATTTGATATCATCAGACCTTGCCATCTTAATTAATTTATCCAGTAAAAACTATTTGCACATGGTTTGCGTTTCCGATAAGAATTTTGTACATGAATTTTTTAAAAAAGAATTTGAGCCATTTAAACTCAGGTTTGAATATAATGGTAACCCGTATGAGGTAATGGTGATACCAAAAGGTGAATCAGAAAAAGAAGATATTCCCCTTAATTTCAATCTTATTATTAATGCTACTCGTATCGCTGAAATAAATTGCACACAAAATAAATGGGAAAGCAATTCTATACAGGACCAAAAATTGATAGACAGGATTGGTTACTATATTTATAAAAGATACGATGACCCCAACCTGTGAATATTAAAAATTTACACTCAAAAACCTGCTTTGTTATGTGTTTTGTGTCGTTGAATTTTTTGGCTATTCGCTTAATGCTACTATTTCCCAATTGAGCCTACATCCATGTTGGCCATGGTTAAATTTTTCAGAACATCAAAAGAATTATCTGTTCTCATCCGGAGTGGCAGGTTAAGTTAATAACAATCAGGACCACTCTCAACCGCAATAAAAATTAAAATTCTTTTTTTTCGATTAGTTTGTGGCGTATATAATTGCGCCAGGCATTGTATTCATTTGTGCATGTGAAGCTTCACCGGGCTTGCTCTCTACTTTTTCTTGTTCTGTCACAAATTGTGCTTAAAAATTGACATCATTGGTGTTGATAATAGTTTGCAGAAATCGGATTTATTTCAACTGATATAATTTTCCAGATCTCACCGTTTTTACAATTAATCAGGAAGCTATTCTGGTAGCAGAGGAGAGTTTTATATAGCGTGCGATTGTATTCCTAAATATATTGGGTTCAAAGGGTTTTAAAACTATATCATTAGCACCAGAGGCAAGGATCTTTTTATTCTCTTCGGGAAGCATGCTTGCTGTAAGCGCAATTACGGGAACTTTAACACCTTTCTGTCTCAACCTTTTGGTGGCTTCATACCCGTCTAAAACGGGCATGTGCAGATCCATTAATATTAACTGATGCTTGTCGTTATTAAAAATTGTCAAGGCTTCAAGGCCATTGGTAGCTACGTCTATTTCTGCTCCCCAGTTTTGCAGAAATTTTGTTGCAACCAGTATATTAAACTCATTATCTTCCACCAATAAAATATTAATACCCTGTAAGGGTGGCGTACTTCGTTCTGTCATAACTTTTGATTTAAATTTTTCTTCAATAATGCAATTACATGCAGGAGATGTACGGGTGAAAAAAACAGTGAAAGACTGTATGATCTGAACTTTAAAAACATCATGGATATTTGATGAAGTAAAAATATTATAGTTCCTTAACATCAAAACGCATTTAACCTCCTTTTAAAGCCATTTTATACTTTTTATTAATTGAGTTAGAGTGCAAATATTTTAGTTCTGTAGTAATGGTTCTTTCATATATCCAAATTGCAAAAAGGTCGCTTAAATGAGCGACCTTTTTGCCTTTAACATGTTTATGTGTCAACACACGATTACTCCACAATTTTTAACTCGTCTACAATCGGTTTTGCACCGCCAAGTTTTTCAATGCACCAAAGCACATAACGAATATCCACACAAATAGTGCGGTTAAGATCTTTATCAAATGCTATCTTATGACTTAAGGCTTCATAATTACCATCAAACGCAAGGCCAATGAGTTCGCCCTTTCCATCCAGCACCGGTGAACCGGAGTTGCCACCCGTAATGTCATTTGTAGTAATGAAACAAACAACCACATCATTATATAAAGGGTCGGCATAACGACCAAAATCCTTTGCTTTATATAGATCGATAAATTTCTGTGGGAGGTCAAATTCGTAATCCCCTGGTTTATATTTCTGCACCACGCCAGTCATGGTACACACGTAGTCATACGTTACTGCATCCCGTGGTTTGTAGCTTTTTACATTCCCATAGGACACACGCATAGTAAAGTTTGCATCGGGGTAAATTTTATTCATCTTATCCGGGCTCATTTCAAAGAGACCTTTGAGATAGAGGTTACCAAGATCATTATTTTTTGCAGTAAACTCGTTATATCTCGGCACAATATTATCGTTGTAATTTTTGATAAAAGCAGCAACTACTTTGTACGCCGGATCATTCATTAATGCATTAAGCGTGGGATGTAGTTTAAATGCCTGCCATTTGGTATCATCATTCATCATCGAGTTGCCAAACACATCTGCGGCAAAGGCTTTAAACGGATTTTCTTCTATGTTGCTATAATGTTTCAAAAGTGTCTCATAAAAATCTTTTGGATGCTGGCCGGGATCAATATCATTATAAAACATCATCAATACAGCGGCGAGAATATTTTCATCCGCTTTTAAATTATAATTAAGATGATAGGCTTTACGGGCTTTATCGGCAGAATCAAGTGCTTTTGTAAAATATCCAGACGTGGTATCATTTTTCTTTAAGAACGACTCAAGCTTTTGCCAACTACCTGCCGCCTGTATTAAACGGCAACCCATGATCCCTTCAATGATATATTGTCGGTGCATTGCATAAGGACGCCAATCAGCATAAATTTTTTCATAGTCACTAAAGAGGTTAGCATACTCCGGTTTATTTTTTGCCCAATTACTAAAAGTCTCTTCCCCTTTTTTCTTTTGACCGTAAATATCATACTTGAGCAATTGTTTCGTTTCGCCATCATAGAATTTCCAGTAATT